>NZ_JBHXJK010000050.1:0-60951 GCF_042723255.1 Amycolatopsis thailandensis | reverse complement strand
CGCGTGATCAGAGCCGGAACTCGGGTGTGCGGCCTCTGATCACGCGAGTTCCGGCTTCAAGCACGCGAGTCCCGTGCTCAATCACGTGAGTTCCGGGTCTGATCACGTGAGTGCGGTGCCTCCCCGGACCGCCGCCAGGTGCGGTGGCTCCACTCCAGGAACCGCTCCACCCCGCGGACGACGTGCGCGCTGCGGATCGAGGGGAAGACGTCGAAGGCGTGCTGCGCGCCGGAGATCTCCGCGTACGCGACCTCACGCCGGGACTTCTCCCGCAGGCGCCGCACGAATTCGCGGGCCTCGCCCACCGGCACCAGCGAGTCGTGGACGCCGTGGATCACGAAGAACGGGGGCGCGTCCTCGGTGATCCGGTCCAGCGGTGACGCCGCGATGTAGTCGTCGAGGAAGTTCACCGGATCCCTGTCCGCCTCGAAGACGTGCCGGGCGATCAGGGTCTTCAGCCGGGTCTGGCTGGATCGCCGCCCGCTGGTCGCGGCGAAGTCGTACACGCCGTAGTGCGGGGCGCACGCCTGGACGCTCGTGTCCGCCTCGGTGAAGCCGGGCTGCAGCGCGGGGTCGTTCGCGGTCAGTGCCAGAAGCGCCGCGAGATGCCCGCCCGCCGAACCCCCGGTGACGGCGACGAACGACGGGTCGCCACCGTAGGACTCGGCGTTGTCCCGGATCCAGGCCAGCGCGCGTTTCGCCGCGATGATGTGCGCCGGCCAGCGGGCGGCGGGGGAGAGCGGGTAGTTGATCGCGATACAGATCCAGCCGCGTTTGGCCATGTGCAACATCAGCGGCAGACCCTGCTGGTCCTTGTTGCCGATCACCCACGCGCCGCCGTGCACCTGCAGCAGGATCGGCGCGCCGGTGACCGGTTCGCGCGGGGCGTAGACGTCGAGCAAGAACCGCTTCCCGCCGGGCGCGTAGGCGATATTTCGTGTCCGCCGGACTTCCGGGTCGCGCATGCGGAACGGCATGGCCAGCTGACCCCACGGGGTCGCGAGGTCGGTCGGGCTCGGCGGGTGCTCGAGTTCGTCGGCGTAGGCCTTGCCGATGCCTTCGGTGAGCGCGGACTCGATCTCGCCCCGGGCCCGCTGGGACTGCGCGATCAGCGTGCCGAGCCCGGCCGCCGACGCCGTCGCGAGCGCGAGACCGGCCTTGCTCGACCCGCCCCGGTGCCGCGCGACGTGCGCCGCCGCGTCGGCCGCGGTGAGCGCGAGCAGATGCGGGGCCAGCTCTCCGGTGAGCCAGCCCGCGAAGAACGCCGGAACCGCCGTCCGGGCCCCTCTCGGCGGCTTCAGCGCGTTCGCGGTGAGCGCGAGCTGGAGTGCCTGACGGACGACGAAACTCGGTTGCATGGGCACCGATCCTACCGCCGGGTGACCGCCTAGAACCGGTTGCAAAGTTCACTTAAGGTGATTCTTATGCAGAGATTGAGTGGTCTCGACGCGAGTTTTCTCTACCTGGAGACACCGGCCCAGGTCCTGCATGTGTGCGGGCTGCTCACCCTCGACGGTTCGACGATGCCCGGCGGCTACGACTTCGAGCGCTTCAAGGAGAAACTGGCCGAACGCGTCGAGCTGATCCCGGCATTCCGGCGCAAGCTGCACAATCCACTCTGGAACCTGACACATCCGGTCTGGGTCGAGGACGAGGACTTCGACCTCGAAGCCCACGTTCACCGGATCGGCGTACCCGCGCCCGGTGACCGGCGGGAACTGGCCGACCTCTGCGCCCACATCGCGGGACAACGACTGGACCGCGCGCAGCCGCTCTGGCAGTTGTACGTCATCGAAGGCCTGGCGGACGGCGGGATCGCGGTCCTGCTGAAGATGCACCACGCCAGCGTCGACGGGGTCGGCGGCGCCAGCCTGATCACCTATCTCGCCGGTCTCGAACCGGACGCGCCGCCGCCGGAGATCGCGCGAGACGAACGCCACAACGGAGGCGTCCCCGGCAGGCGCGCGCTGCTCGGCGAAGGGCTGACTTCGTTCGCGAAACGCCCGGCCGAGCTCGTCAAACTACTGCCGGACCTGCTCGGACTCGTCCCGAAATGGCTCGGCAAAGCGTTGCAGGGCAAGGGGATGCCGGTCCCGTTCACCGCGCCGCGCACGTCGTTCAACGGGACGATCACCGCACACCGAAGCGTCGCTTACACCTCTCTCGACCTCGACGAGGTCAAACAGATCAAGAACGCCTTCGGAGTGACGGTCAACGACGTCGTCCTGGCCGTCGTCGCCGGTGCACTGCGCCGGTTTCTGAGCGATCGCGGGGAACTGCCGGAAGATCCGCTGGTGGCGACCGTGCCGGTGTCGGTGCACGAACGCACCGAACGCGACCACGGCAGCAACAAGGTCTCGGCGTTCTTCGCCTCGCTGCCCACCCATCTGGAGGATCCCGCCGCGCGCGTGTTCATGCTCGCGGAATCGAACCGGCAGTCCAAGGATCACCACCACGACATCCACGCCGACATGCTCCAGGACTGGGCCCAGTTTTCCGCGGCGACCATGTTCGGCCTCGCGGTGCGCGCGTATTCCGCGCTGCGCCTGGCCGAACGGCATCCGGTGGTGCACAACCTGGTGGTGTCCAATGTGCCCGGTCCGCCGATGCCGCTGTACCTGCTGGGCTGCCGGATCACCGGGCTCTACCCGCTCGGGCCGGTGTTCCACGGTGCCGGGCTCAACGTCACCGTGCTGTCCAACGCGGGCCGGGTCGACGTCGGGCTGCTCGGCGCGCGCGAACTGACCGGAGACCTGTGGCCGCTCGCCGACCACTTCCCGGACGCTCTCGAGGAACTACTGAAAGCCACCTCCTAGATCCTCCCCCTTGCCGTCGGGCCTCCTTCCGGATAAGACTAGAACAGGTTTCAGTATTGTGCCCGTTCGCCCCGGTGAGGAGCCAGTGTGGACTTCCAGTTCGACGAGACGCAGACCGAGGTCATCGCGCTGACCGCGGGTGTGCTCGGCAAGGAGCGCGAGCCCGCGGACACGTGGCGCGCGCTCGCCGACGCCGGTCTGCTCGCCCTGGCACTGCCCGCCGAACTCGGCGGTGACGGCCTCGGCGTCGCCGAAGTCGCCTTGGTGCTGACCGAACTCGGCCGCGTCGCCTCGCCGGCGCCCGCGCTGGCGACGCTCGCCTTCGGGGTCCTTCCAATCACGGCGCTCGGCGGCCCGGACCAGCGTGCGGCGCTGCTCCCGCCGGTCGCCGCGGGCGAATCCGTGCTCACCGCCGCGCTGCACGAACCTTCCGCGCCGTTCACCACCCGGCCCGCGACCGTCGCGGAATCGGCCGGGGATTGGCGGCTGAGCGGGGTCAAGGTCGGCGTGCCGTTCGCGGCGGAAGCGACCAGGATCCTGACGCCCGTCTCGCTGCCCGGCGGCACCGGCGTCTTCCTCGTCGATCCCCGGGCCGACGGCGTGACGCTGACCCCGACGAGAACCTCTTCCGGCACACCGGACTACACGATGACGCTGGATTCCGTGACCGTCACCGACGCCGATCTCCTCAACGGGCACGGGCCCGGCGAATCGATCGCGGCCCTGCACCGGTTCGCGCTCGCGGGCTCGGTGGCCTTCGGCGACGGGCTGCTCGCCGGCGCGCTCGCGCTGACCACCAAGCACATCGGCGAACGCGAACAGTTCGGGCGCCCGCTGGCGGCGTTCCAGGCGGTGGCGCAACAGATCGCGGACGTCTACGTCGCGTCGAGGACCGTCCAGCTGGCCGCGCGGTCGGCGGTCTGGCGGCTCGCGGCGGGGCTCGACGCCGAGGCGGAACTGGACATCGCGGCGTATTGGCTGGCGGAGGAGGCGCCCGGGGCGCTGGCCGTCTGCCATCACCTGCACGGCGGGATCGGCGTGGACGAAACGTATCCACTGCACCGGTTCTCGTCGGCGGTCAAGGATCTGGGACGAACGCTCGGCGGCGCCTCGCATCGGCTGGCCGCGTTGGGCGAACAGGTGGCGGGGTGAGAATGCTGATCGAACTGACCGCTGCGCAGCACCAGTTGCGCGCAGAACTGCGAAAGTACTTCGCCGGCCTGGTGAGCGCCGACGAGCGGCGCGCGATGCTGCGCGAGCGGCACGGACCGGTGTACCGCGAGATCGTGCGGCGGATGGGCCGCGACGGCTGGCTCGGCGTCGGCTGGCCGGAACAGTACGGCGGCCGGGGTTTCGGCGAGATCGAGCAGCACCTGTTCGTCGACGAGGCCGCCCGGGCCGACGTGCAGCTGCCGTCGGTGACGCTGCAGACCGTCGGGCCGACATTGCAGGCCTTCGGCACCGAGGAACAGAAGTCCTTGTTCCTGCCCAAGATCCTCGCGGGCGAGGTGCATTTCGCCATCGGCTACACCGAACCCGACGCGGGAACGGACCTCGCGTCGCTGCGCATGACGGCGGTGCGCGAAGGGGACGAGTACATCGTCAACGGCCAGAAGATCTTCACCACGGGCGGGCATGACGCCGACTACATCTGGCTGGCCGTGCGGACCGCGCCGGACGCGCCGAAGCACAAGGGGATCTCGATCCTCATCATGGACACCCGGGATCCCGGTTACTCGTGGACGCCGATCATCACCTGCGACGGCGCGCACCACGTGAACGCCACCTACTACTCGGACGTCCGGGTGCCCGCGAACATGCTGGTGGGCAAGGAGAACGAGGGCTGGCGGCTGATCACCACCCAGCTGAACCACGAACGCGTCATGCTCGGCCCGGCCGGGCGCGTCGGCGGCCTCCACGACCGAGTCCGCGACTGGGCGGCGTCCCGGAAGACCCCGGACGGCACCCCGTTGCTCCAGCTGCCCGACGTCCGCGGCGTACTCGCGGAAACCCTGGCGACCGCCCGGGTCAACGAACTGCTGAACTGGCAGGTCGCGGCCTCGATCGCGACCGGACCGGTGGCGGTGGCCGACGCTTCGGCCACCAAGATCTTCGGTTCCGAACGCATCCAGCGGCTGGCCAGGAGACTGGAGGAGATCGTGGCGCGACACGGCGATCAGGCCGACGCCGAAACCGCGGAACTGGCGCAATGGCTGGACGTGGTGGCCAAACGCAATCTGGTGCTGACCTTCGGTGGCGGTGTCAACGAGATCCAGCGCGAACTGATCGCCACCGCCGGCCTCGGCCTGCCGAGGGTGCCGCGATGAGCATCCAGGAAGCGGCGGAACGCATCGCCGCACAAGGGGAATCCGCGCCGAGGGCCGCCCGTGACGCGGTCAACCAGGCGATGGTCAACAACTGGGTCGAAGCCATCGGCGACCGCAATCCGGTGTACGTCGACGAGGAGTTCGCCGCCGGAAGTGTCCACAAGGGACTGGTCGCGCCGCCCGCGATGGCGCAGGTGTGGACAATGGGCGGGCTGCACTGGACGAGGGCTTCGGACGACCCGCTCGGCGCGATGATGGAGGTGCTCGACGAAGCCGGGTTCACCTCGGTCGTCGCGACCAACTCCGAGCAGAACTACTTCCGCTATCTGCGGCACGGCGAACGCGTCGAGGCGACCGCGAAACTCGAAAGCGTCGTCGGGCCGAAACGCACCGCGCTGGGCGAAGGCTGGTTCGTGACCACGAAGACCACCTGGTACGTCGGTGACGAGGCCGTCGCGGACATGGTATTCCGGGTGCTGAAGTTCCGTCCGCCGGGCGCCGAGCCCGCGAAGCAGGCGGCCCCGGTCCTGCGGCCGGTGATCAGCAAGGACACCGAGTTCTTCTGGGCAGGGTTGCGTGAAGGGGAACTGCGGATCCAGCGGTGGGGTGAGACCTTGCGGCATCCGCCCGGTCCGATGCCGCCGGACGGTGACCTCGACGCCAAGCCGGACTACGTCGTCGCCTGCGGACGGGGGACGGTCTACAGCTACGTGGTGCACCACCATCCGAAGGTGCCCGGCAAGGATCTGCCGTTCGTGGTCGCGCTCGTCGAACTGGAGGAGGGCGTCCGGGTGATGGGCGAACTGCTCGACGCGGATCCGGAGTCCGTCCACATCGGACTCGGCGTGGAAGCGGCTTTCGTGAAGGTCGACGAGGAACTGACGTTGCCCGCTTGGAGGGTCGCGCGATGAAGGACTGTTCGGTCGGCACCGAGCTGCCGCCGCTGACGATCGAGGCCACCCCGACCTTCGTGGTGAGCACCGCGGTGGCGACCCGGGATTTCCAGGACGTCCACCACGACCGTGACGCCGCCGTGCGGCGCGGGTCGAAGGACATTTTCGTCAACATCCTCACCGACACCGGCCTGGTGCAACGATTCGTCACCGACTGGGCGGGACCGGAGGCTTTCGTGCGATCGATCAAGATCCGGCTCGGCGTGCCCTGCTACGCCTACGACACACTGACCTTCACCGGCCGGGTCACGGAACGGGACGGTGACGACGTGGTGATCTCGGTGTCCGGTGTGGACAGTCTCGGCGAGCATGTGGTGGGCACCGTGGCGCTCACGCTGGGAGGCGAGTGATGACCCTGTCCGGACGGGCGGCGATCGCCGGGATCGGCGCGACGGAGTTCTCCAAGGATTCCGGGCGCAGCGAGCTGCGCTTGGCGTCGGAGGCGGTCTCGAGCGCGCTCAAGGACGCCGGGCTCTCTCCGTCCGATGTGGACGGACTGGTGTCCTTCACCATGGACGGCAACAGCGAGATCGCCGTGGCGCGGGAACTCGGCATCCCGGAGCTCAAGTTCTTCAGCCGGATCCACTACGGCGGCGGAGCGGCGGCGGCGACCGTGCAGCAGGCCGCGATGGCCGTCGCGACCGGCGTCGCGGACCTCGTCGTCGCGTACCGGGCGTTCAACGAACGGTCAGGGATGCGGTTCGGGCAGGTGTCCTCCGCCGCGGCGGGGCAGGTGAACTCCTCCGGGGTCGACAACGCGTTCCACTACCCGATGGGGATCGCGACCCCGGCCGCGACCGTCGCCATGCTCGCCCGGCGCTACATGCACGAGTACGGCGCGACCAGCGAGGACTTCGGCCGGGTGGCCGTGATCGACCGCGCCCGCGCGGCGACGAACCCGAAGGCCTGGTTCCACGGCAAGCCGATCACGCTCGAAGACCATCAAGCCTCCCGCTGGGTCGCCGAACCGCTGCACCTGCTGGACTGCTGCCAGGAGAGCGACGGCGGGGTCGCGCTGGTGATCACCAGCGCCGAACGGGCGCGGGACCTGCCGCACCGGCCTGCCGTGATCGCGGCGGCCGCGCAGGGGAGTGGTCCGGACCAGTACGTGATGACCAGCTACTACCGAGACGACCTCCCCGCGCTGCCCGAGATGGGGGTCGTCGGACGGCAGCTGTGGGAGCAGTCCGGCCTCGGGCCCGGCGACATGGATCTCGCCGTGCTCTACGACCACTTCACCCCCTATGTCCTGATGCAGCTGGAAGAACTCGGCTTCTGCGGGAAGGGTGAGGCCAAGGACTTCATCGGCGATGGGACCCTGGAGCTCGACGGGAAACTCCCGCTCAACCCGCACGGCGGGCAGCTGGGGGAGGCCTACATCCACGGGATGAATGGGATCGCCGAAGGGGTCCGGCAGCTGCGGGGCGACGCCGTCAACCAGGTCGACGGGGCTTCCCGGGTGCTGGTGACAGCCGGAACCGGCGTACCTACGAGCGGACTGGTCTTGACCGCGGGCTGAGATCACCCCGATGCCCGATGGTGTACTAGTGCGCCACCTGCGACGGTGAGAGGGATACCGGCCAGGAGGTGACATGTCTGGACCACTCGTCGTCGCGTGGGCCCTGACCGCGGTGTTCGCCGCGCTGGTCCTGCCGTGCGTGCTGAGACTCGTCCGGCTGGACTACGGGCGCCAGGGCGCGGCGGTCCGCAACGGCGATCTCGCCGAGCTGCTGCTCGTCGTCGCCATGGTCGCGATGCTGTCCCCGGTGGGCGGCCCGATCCCGGCGGCGGGCTGGCAGGCGGTGCTGGCGCTGACCGCGGGCTGGTTCGCCGTATCGTGGTGGAAGGGACGGCGGTCCGGGCACGCCGCGTGCGGGCACCACGCGGTCTCCGCCGCCGCGATGCTGTTCATGGTGACGTTCATGCCACACAGCGAGGTTTCTCACGGTCCGTGGCTGGTGATGTCCGGCCCCGGCGGCGGTTCGGCGCTGTGGCTTTCGCTGGTCTTCGGTGCCGTGGCCGCGTATTTCGCGGTGGACGCGGTGCGCGCCGGTGTCCTGGCTGCGCGGGGCACCGAGCGCTCCGGTCAGGTGTCGCGGTGGGTGTGCCGGGTGATCATGGGCGTGGGGATGGGGTACATGCTGGTGGGCGCGGCCCTCTGACGTTTCCCGGCCGCATTCAGAGGACTAAACGCGGACGCGCCGGCTGCGTCCCGTGTGTTGTGAAAGCCACTTTCGCAACATCCGCGACAGGGCAAGGCCGGAAGTAGTGAAGGGCTCCTTAGCTACCCTGAAGGTAGTGAAGGAGCCCTTCACCGCACGTGCCGGCGTGAGCGAGGCCAAGAAGGCGCGATGCGAAAGCCACTTTCGCAACGTTGAAGGTTGCGAAAGTGGCTTTCGCATCACATGCGCTCAGCAGCTCAGGTGAGCGGTACGCGCCGGACGACGCCGTCCTCGCCGTCGCCCGCGTCCGGCAGGCCCTCGGCCGGGTTGTCGGCGGCCCACTTGCCCGCGTCCGCGATGTCGGTGTCGAGCGCGGCGATCAGCGCCTCCGACGACGGGTACGCCTTCTGCTCCCGCAGGTGGTGCCCCAGCCACACGGTCAGCACCTCGCCGTAGAGGTCGCCGCTGAAGTCCAGCAGATGCGCCTCGACGAGCCGGTAGCCGTCCGCGCCGTAGTACGTCGGGCGCCTGCCGACCGAGACCGCGGCCGCGATGCGCGTGCCGTCGGCGCGTTCGGCCCAGCCCGCCCACACTCCGTCGCCGACCTGGCCGTCTTGGTCGCGCAGCGCGATGTTGGCGGTCGGGAAGCCCAGTTCCCGGCCCCGCTGATCGCCCTTCTCCACCTGGCCACGGACCACGAAGTACTCCGCCGTCATGCCGCCCCCGTCCTCGCTGTCACGAAAGCCATGAATACCACGCCTCGCAGCGGAGGTCGACCGCCGTCCACGCGGCGAGAGCCGTCCACTGTGTACTGAGTCACGTGGTGGTGACGAGCCGGTATCCCAGGTCGAGTTCCGTCCGGCCCAGCAGGCCGACGTGATGCCGGTGCCAGTGCCCGTCGGCGAGGTCGGCGCGCAACCGGCCGACGGCGTCGGCGACGACGTTCTGGTCCAGCAGCGCCACTCCGGACATCCCCGCGCGCACCCGCTCGGACAGATACGCCTCCGGCCTGCGCCAATACGCGCCGAGGAATCCGTCGACGCAGTCCGAGGGAACCGGCAGCGGAGCGACCTCGGGTGTCTCGCCCGCCGCGCGCAACTCGTCGACGATCCTGTCGAGGCAGGCCAGCCTGCTCTCGTGCTCGGCGATCTCCGGCAGGTAGTCCCGCACCAGCCAGAACCGCGCGAACACCGCCTGGTCCCAGGTCACGATCACCTGGCGACGGGACACGCGCCGCAACTCGGCCAGCCCGGCGGTCACGTCCGTCCAGTGGTGCACGGTGAGCACCGCCAGGGCGACGTCGAAGGCGTTGTCGCGGAAAGGGAGCCCTTCCGCGCAGGCCTGGACGGCGGGAGCCGCACCCCCGGGACGCTGCGCGATCATCCGTGACGACGGCTCGACGGCGATCACGTCGCGGTCTTCCGGCTCGTAGGAACCGGCGCCGGCGCCGACGTTGACCACCGAGCGCGCGTCGCCGAGAGCGGCTGTCACGGTGGCCGCGATCCTGGGGTCCGGACGTCTTGATCGCGCGTAGTCCCGGCCGAGTTCGGCATACGGATCGGAGATCAAGGGGCGCACCCGGCCGAGTCTAGCCAGACCCGCTACCTGCGGGAACGATGATTCAGTCTGTCGTGGTCAAGAAAGTGTCGGAAAGGACGGGTGCCTCGTCCCGATCCGGTGCCGACGTCGTGATCAGCAGCCCGGCCTGCTCCCGCCAGACGCGCGTCCGCAGCGGTTCGCCGGGGAAGACGACGCCGGCGAACTTGGCCGAGAACGACGCGACGCGGGAGGTGTCGCAGTCGAGGAACTCGTCGGTGACGGCCTTCGCGATGACGCCGTAGGTGCACAGCCCGTGCAGGATCGGCTTGTCGAACCCGGACGCCGCGGCGAACGCGGGGTCGGCGTGCAGGGGGTTGCGGTCCCCGCAGAGCCGGTAGAGCAGCGCCTGCTGCGGGAGCGTCGGGGTGTCGATGACCGCGTCCGGTTCCCGCGACGGGAGTTCGACGCGGTCGGACGGGCCGCGTTCACCGCCGAAACCCCCTTCGCCACGGGCGAAGATGCTCGACCGCAGCGTCCACAGTGGAGTCCCGTCGGAGTCGGTGGCGACGGTCTCGTTCACGATCACGGCCGCCTTGCCCTTGTCGAAGACGTCGACGATCCTCGTCCGCGCCACGGCCTTGCCCGAGGTCGGGATCGGCCGGTGCGCGATCACCTCCTGCTTGCCGTGCAACACCTTCCCGAGGTCGACCTCGACGCCGGGGAAGGAGACCGCGGGCGGTTCGAACACGCGCAGGTTCGCCGCCACGGTGGCGAACGTCGGCAGCACCTGGAGGCCGTCCTCGTAGGTGTAGCGCAGCTCTCGCGGGCTCATCGGATCCGCTCCGGCGCCCAGCGCCAGATGGTAGAGCTGCACGTCCGACGCGGTCCAGGCGAAGCTCACCTCGCCGAGGTCGGCGCCGATCGCGACCGAAGGATCGATGGGCACGGGAAGACTCCTACTCGTAGGTGACGGTGACCTCGTCGGTCAGCGGCAGGGACTGGCACGCCAGCACGATGCCTTCGGCGATGTCGTCGCCGTCGAGGACCTCGTTGTGCAGCATCTTGACCTCGCCGGAGGTGATCCGGCAGGCACACGCGCTGCACTGGCCCTCGCGGCAGGAATACGGCGCGTCGAAACCGTTCTCCAGCAACAGGTCCAGCAGTTTCGTCCGGCGCGGCCAGCCGAGGTTCCTGGTCTCGCCGTCGAGGGTGACTTCGACCTTCGCCGGGGTCTCGGCCTCTTCGGCGGCGACGGGCTCGGCCACCTCGAACGGGTTCCCGCCGAGGGACAGGAACCGTTCCAGGTGGATCCGTTTGCGTGGCAGCCCGAGATCCTTGAGCACCGTGCGAGCGGCGTCCATGAACGGGCCGGGGCCGCAGATGAAGGCCTCGTGCGCGGTGTACGGCGCCACCAGCGCGCGCAGGTGCGCCTCGGTCGGCCGTCTTTGCAGGCTTTCCAGCCAGTGCACCACGACCAGCCGGTCCGGATGCTTCCCGGCGAGGTCCGCGAGCTCCTTCGCGAAGATCACCGACGCTTCGTCGCGGTTGGCGTAGAGCAGCACCACCTTGCCGGTCCCGTGCTCCAGCGCGGACTTCAGGATCGACATCACCGGCGTGATGCCGCTGCCGCCCGCGAGCAGCAGGAAGTCCTCGTCGAGCGACGCGGGGCTGAACACCCCGGCCGGCGGCAGGACCTGGACCTCCTGGCCCGCCCGGAGGTTGTCGCAGAGCCAGTTCGACCCGTAGCCGTCGGCGGTGCGTTTGACGGTGACCTGGACCCGGTTCTCGTGCGGCGCGCTGGAGAGCGAATAGCAGCGGGCCACCGACCCGGTCCGCTCGCTCGGCACCCGGACGGTGAGGAACTGCCCTGGCGTGTAAGCGAAAACGGAGACGTGCTCCGCCGGGATCTCGAACACGATCGACCGCGCGTCGGCCGTCTCGGTGATCACCTCGGCCACGGTCACGGTGACGGGACCGCTCATTCGGGCACCTCCAGCAGTCCGTCCTTCAAGGCGATCTCGATGCTTTCGCTGAGGTTGCCGCAGGTGTCGAGCAACGCCGTCTGCGCGCCGGAAGCCTTCTGTTCCGCGAACACCGGGCAGCTGCGGGACGCGTCGCTCGTCCATTGGATGCTGGTGTGCTGCATGCTGCTCTTCTTGACCAGCACGCAGGTCCCGCAAGCGCGGCAGTTCAGCGGCCGCAGCCCGGCGGTGAGGAACTCGACGGTCTCGGGCTTCACACCCCGGCCTCTTCCGCCTGCTGCCTCGCCAGGTTCTCGGCCACCTCCGCCGCCCAGACCTCGTTGGCACGGCTGGTGTCCACTTCGAACTCGAAGCGCTGAGTCATGTCCTCGGTGACGTCGGCGGCGTCCACATAGAACTGGTCGTACCAGCGGCGCAGCTGGTAGACCGGCCCGTCCTCCTCGCACAGCAGCGGGTTGTCGATCCGCGTCTTGTTGCGCCAGATCTCCACGTCCTGCAGGAAGCCGACGCCGATGCCCTTGGCGAACTTGCCGGCGATCTTGTCCGCGTGCTCGTCCGAGACGCCCTCGAACTTCTTCACGCTCACGCCCCACTGGAGCACGAACGAGTTCTCGGTGACCGGGTAGTGGCAGTTGATCAGCACGTTCTCGATCTCGAAGCCCTGGTACGTGTTGAGCAGCTTGTTGATCATGTACGAGGGCCCGAAGTACGACGCCTCCGACCGCAGCAGGTTCTCCTCGCCGCCGTAATTGGACGCCATCCCCTTGTCCGGACGGCCCTTCGTGTTCAGGTACTGGGTGGCGATGTGCCCCTCGAACACGTTCTTGAAGTAGGTCGGGAAGGCGTAGTGGATGTAGAAGAAGTGCGCCATGTCGACCATGTTGTCGATGATCTCGCGGCAGTTGGAGCCCTCGATCAGCACCGAGTCCCAGGTCCAGTTGCTCCACTCGCCGGTGAACACGCCCTCTATCCGCGGGATGACGACGTCCTCGGGCGGCGGCTTGCCTTCCGGGTCGTGCCAGACGAACAGCTGCTTGTTCTCCTCCAGCACCTGCCACGTCTTGGTCCGCGCGCGGAGCGGAACCCGCTTGGCGTAGGGGATCGAGACGCATTTGCCGTTGCCGTTCCAGCGCCAGTCGTGGAACGGGCAGGCGATCTCGTCGCCCTTGACCTCGCCCTGCGTGAGGTCGCCGCCCATGTGACGGCAGTACCCGTCGAGCACGTTCAGCTTGCCGGACGAATCGGCGAAGACCACCAGTTTCGTCCCGAACGCCGTGATGGCGTGCGGCTTCCCGTCCCGGAACGACTCGGCCAGGCCGAGACAGTGCCAGCCGCGCGCGAACCGCGAAGGGAGCGCGCCCGCGTCGATCTGCCGTACGGATTCCGTCGTCATCGGCTGCCTCCCGCTTTGGTGTGATCTTGCTTCGCGAGGTGCTCGGCCGCAAGGTAGCCGAACACCATCGCCGGGCCGATCGTCGCGCCGGGGCCCGCGTAGGTGCGGCCCATCACCGCCGCGCTCGTGTTGCCCGCCGCGTAAAGTCCGTCGATCACCGAACCGTCTTCGCGCAGGACGCGCGCGTGCGGATCGGTCCGCAAACCGCCCTTGGTGCCCAGGTCGCCGGGCACGATCTTCACCGCGTAGTACGGCGCGACGTCCAGCGGACCCAGGCTCGGGTTGGGCTTGTTCCGCGGGTCGCCGTAGTAGTGGTCGTACGCGCTGCGCCCGCGGTGGAAGTCCTCGTCCACGCCGCTCTTCGCGAAGCCGTTGAACCGCCGCACGGTGTTCTCCAGCGCGTCGGCCGGGACTTCGATCCGCTCGGCGAGTTTCGCGATCGTGCTCGCTTTGACCGCGATGCCCGCTTTGAACCAGCGGCCGGGCAGCGGCTGGCGCGGGCCGAGGCCGGTGAACATGTACCGGTTGCGGTTGCGCTGGTCGAACACCAGCCAGGTCGGGATGTTCTCGCCGGGCCCGTCGCCCTCGCCGTACATCGCGTGCACGGCCTCGACGTAGGGCGCCGACTCGTTGACGAAGCGTTCGCCCCGCGTGTTGACCATCAGGCAGCCCGGCCGCGACCGCTCGGCGAGCGCGAACCACGGCCCGCCGGTCAGCGGGATGGACGGGCCCCACCAGGCGTCGTCCATCAGGTCGACGGCCGCGCCGAGTTTGAGCCCGGCGTCGATGGCGTCACCGGTGTTGGCCTCGGCGCCGACCGTCCACTCCGTGCCGATGGGCGCGCGCTGGTACTTGACCCGCATCTCCTCGTTGCGCTCGAACCCGCCCGCGCCGAGGACGACGCCGAGCCGCGCGCGGATCAGTTTCTCTTCACCCTCGTGGCGGACGACGACGCCGACCACGCGATCGCCCTCGACCTTCAGGTCCACCAGCGGCGTGTTCAACCAGACGGGGACGTTCGCCCGTCGGAGACCCTCGCGCAGCCCGGCCGCAAGCGCTTGCCCCATGGAAAGGAGCCGCTGCCGCCGGATCCGGCCCACGAGCCAGCGTCCGCCGAGGCCGAGGACGCGGAGGATGCCCCGCGGATGTCGGGCGAGCAGGCTCAGCCACCGGTAGTCCGCCTGGGTGATCGGGACGCCCAGCGGGGGAGCGCTGTACGGCGGCTCCAGATTCGCCAGTTCCGGTCCGAGCAGGTTGCCGTCGAACGCGGCCGGTTCGACCGACCGCCCGCCGGGCCGCCCGCCGGGCGCTTCCGGGTGGTAGTCCGAGTAGCCGCGGACCCAGCGGAAGCGCAGCGGCGTCTTGTCGCAGACGAAGGACAAGACCTCGGGGCCGCGGTCGAGGAAAGCCGACCGGAGTTCCGCCGGGACCACGTCACCGACGATCGATTCGAGGTATTCGTGCGCCCGTTCCGGGGGTTCGGAGATCCCTGCGGCACGCAGCGCGTGGTTGCCCGGGATCCAGACGCCGCCACCGGAGCGCGCGGTCGAGCCGCCGAAATGGGCGGCCTTCTCCACGACCAGGACGTCGAGTCCCCGATGGGCTGCGGACAGTGCGGCGGTCATCCCGGCGGCACCACTGCCCGCCACGATCACGTCGTAGTCCATACGCCCCTCACCTGAAACACGTTGTAGGAAGCATGTAGCAGCATTCGCGCTGCTCCAGTCACCATAGACGAGAACGTGTTCTAGTTCTAGGGTGGGGTCATGGACTCCCTCGTCGCGGATGTGGTGATCGTGGGCTTCGGGGCGGCCGGCGCCTGTGCGGCGATCGAAGCCGCCGACGCCGGAGCCAGGGTGCTGATCCTGGACCGGTTTTCCGGTGGTGGCGCGAGCGCCGTCAGTGGAGGTGTCGTCTACGCCGGTGGCGGGACGGCGCAACAGCGGGACGCGGGCGTCGACGACAGCGTCGACGCGATGTACGACTACCTGCGGCTGGAGGTCGGCGACGTCGTCTCCGAGGAGACCCTGCGGCGGTTCTGCGCGGGGAGTACGGAGATGATCTCCTGGCTGGAAGGCAACGGCGTGCCCTTCGAAGGCAGTCTCTGTCCTTATAAGACGTCGTATCCGAGCGACAAGCACTATCTGTACTACTCGGGCAGCGAGGCGGCGGGCGGCTTCCGCGACGCGGCCAAGCCCGCGCCGCGCGGGCATCGGGTCAAAGGCCCGGGGACCTCGGGAAAACTGCTGATGAAACGCCTGGCGGAGGCTGTCCGGCGTCGGGGGATCCAGGTGCTGCCGCAGACCGCGGCCCGAAATCTGATCGTGGACGCCGACGGGACCGTGACCGGCGTCGTCGTGTCCACCCTGCGGGACGCTCCCGCGCGCGTGCGGGCGACGCATCGGAAGCTGGCCGCGTACGCCGCGAAACCGGGGATCTACGTGCCGTCACTGCGGAAGTCGCTGCATCGGCGGGTGGAGCGGATCGAACGCCGCTACGGCCGTGAGCTGCGGATATCCGCCTCGCGCGGGGTCGTCCTCGCGGCGGGCGGGTTCATCGCGAACCGCGAGATGGTGCGCGAACACGCGCCCGCGTATCGCGGCGGCCTGGCGCTCGGGACCTCCGCCGACGACGGATCCGGGATCCGGATGGGGGTCGAGGCCGGCGGAGCCACCGCGGAACTCGGGCGGATCTCCGCATGGCGGTTCATCACGCCGCCGTCGGCGTTCCTCGGCGGCCTGCTCGTGAGCGAGACGGGCGGCCGGATCATCGACGAATCCCGGTACGGCGCGGCCGTCGGCGAACGCATGATCGCCGACCACGAAGGACGCGGGTGGCTGCTGGTCGACGACGCCATAGTCCGGGAGGTCAAGCGGGACGCGCGCGGGCAAAGTCAGTGGTTCCAAGGACTTCAGGTGCGCTACCTGCTGCGGCAAAGAGTCGTCGCGGGTTCGCTGGAAGACGTCGCGCGCAAGGCGGGTGTGGACCCGGCGGGGCTGGTCGCCAGTGTCGAGGCGTCGCGTTCCGGTGCGGATCCGACCGGCAAGCCCGCGGAGTTCGCGCGCCCGCTGGACCGGGCGCCGTACTCGCTGATCGACGTCTCGATCAAGCCGAACCTCGGCTATCCGTGCCCGATGCTGACGCTGGGCGGCCTGGTGGTGGACGAGGAAACCGGCGCCGTGCGTTCTGGCGCGGGTGTCCCGATCCGTGGTCTCTACGCGGCGGGGCGGACCGCGGTGGGAATCTGTTCTAGGTCCTATGTGAGCGGTCTCTCGCTGGCCGACTGCGTGTTTTCCGGCCGCCGTGCTGGAGCGCACAGCGCCCTCGACCGGGGATCGGTCGACAAAAACGAGAACGTGTTCTAGTCTTGGATCCGGTTCACGGAGTATGGCGAGAGAGGGAACGCATATGAGCGAGCACGCCGCGCAGGACGTGATCGCGGGGATCCGGGAGCTGCTGCCGGTCCTGCGGGAACGGGCGCAGGAGGCGGAGGACGCCAGGCGCGTTCCCGAGGCATCCGTCAAATCCCTGCAGGAGACCGGTTTCTTCAAGCTGTTGCAGCCGAAGACCTTCGGTGGTCTCGAAGCCGACCCGGTCAGCTTCTACACCGCCGTCAAACTCGTCGCGAGCGCGTGCGGGTCCACGGGCTGGGTCGCCTCCATCCTCGGCGTCCACCCGTGGCACCTCGGCCTGTTCGAGGCGCAGGCGCAGCAGGACGTCTGGGGTGACGACGTCGACGTCCGGATCTCGTCGTCGTACGCGCCGATGGGCAAGGCCGACGTCGTCGAAGGCGGCTACCGGCTCAGCGGGCGCTGGAGCTTCTCCTCCGGCTGCGACCACGCGACCTGGGTGCTGCTGGGCGGGCCGGTGTTCAAGGATGGCAAGCCCGTCGATTTCTGCACGTACCTGGTGCCGATCTCCGACTACACGATCGAAGACGTCTGGGACACCGTGGGCCTGCGCGGCACCGGGTCCAACGACATCATCGTGAACGACGTCTTCGTCCCGAAGCACCGCGCGCTCAGCTTCATCGCGACGTCGAAGTGCAAGACGCCCGGCCAGGAGATCAACCCCGGGCCGCTGTACAAGATGCCGTACGGTTCGGTGCATCCGAGCACGATCACCGCGCCCATCATCGGGATGGCGCAGGGTGCCTACGACGCGCACGTCGAGTACCAGGGCAAGCGGGTCCGCGCGGCGTACGCGGGGGAGCAGTCCAAAGAGGACCCGTTCGCCAAGGTGCGGATCGCCGAGGCGGCGAGCGAGATCGACGCGGCCTGGCTCCAGCTGACGCACAACATCGACGAGCTGTACCAGCTGGCGTGCAAGGGGGAGAAGCTTCCGTTCCCCACCCGGCTACGGGTCCGCCGCGACCAGGTCCGCGGCACGGAGCGAGCGATCTTCGCGATCGACAGGCTCTTCGAGAACTCCGGCGGCCGTGCGCTGAAGGCCGGCACCCCGATCCAGCGGTTCTGGCGTGACGCTCACGCCGGCCGGGTGCACGCGGCGAACGACGCCGAGCGCGCGTACGTCATGTTCGGAACCGGCGCCTTCGGGCTGCCCGTCGAGAATGCGATGGTCTGATGACCGAAGGCAAGTACGTCACCGTCCAAGATGGACTGAAACTGCACTACCACGAAGCGGGCGTGGAGCATCCGGAGACGGTGATCCTCCTGCACGGTGGTGGTCCGGGAGCGTCGGCGTGGAGCAACTTCGGCCGCAACCTGCCGGTGTTCGCCAAGAACTACCGGACGCTGGCGATCGACCAGCCCGGGTTCGGCCGGTCGGACAAGCCGACCGAGCATCCGCAGTACTTCCGGCACAGCGCGGACGCCGTTGTCGGGTTGATGGACGAACTCGGCATCGAGCGGGCGCATTTCGTCGGCAACTCGCTCGGCGGCGGGGCCTCCGTACGGCTCGCGCTCAACCATCCGAAGCGCGCCGGACGGCTGGTGCTGATGGGGCCGGGCGGCCTGAGCGTCAACCTGTTCGCGCCTGACCCGACCGAGGGCATCAAGAACCTGGGCCGGTTCAGTGCGCCGCCGGGGCCGAGCCGGGAGAAGCTCGAAGCCTTCCTGCGGATCATGGTGCACGACCAGTCCTTGATCACCGAAGAACTGATCGACGAACGGTTCGCGGCCGCGAGCGCGCCCGAGTCCCTCGCCGCGATGAAGGCGATGGGCAAATCGTTCGCCCAGTCCGATTCCTACGAAGAGGGCATGCTCTGGCGTGAGGCGCATCGCCTGCGTCAGCGGGTCCTGCTCATCTGGGGCAGGGAGGACAGGGTCAACCCGCTCGACGGCGCGTTGCTCGCGCTCAAGACCATCCCGCGTGCCCAGCTGCACGTGTTCGGCGGCTGCGGGCATTGGGCGCAGCTGGAGAAGTTCGACGAGTTCAACCGGCTGGCACTCGACTTCCTGGGAGCCTCCTGATGGGTATCCGTTCACTCGCCTACCTCCGCATCGAAGCCACCGACATGGCCGCGTGGCGCGAATACGGACTGAAAGTCCTCGGCATGGTCGAGGGCTCCGGTACGAATCCGGAAGCGCTGTACCTGCGCATGGACGACTTTCCGGCGCGGCTCGTGGTCTTCCCCGGGGAAAAGGACCGGCTCGCCGTGGCGGGCTGGGAGGTCGCCACGGCCGGCGAACTCGACGAGATCCGGGACTCGCTCGACGCGCACTCGGTGCCGTACAAGGAAGGCACGCCCGATCAACTGGCCGATCGCCGCGTCGACGGCCTGGTGTCCTTCGAGGACCCTTCCGGCAACACGCTCGAAGTCTTCCACGGCGTCGCGCTGCAACATCGGCGCGTGGTGAGCCCGTACGGCCACAAGTTCGTGACCGGCGAGCAAGGACTCGGGCACGTCGTCCTGTCCACCCACGACGATGACGCGTCTTTGCGGTTCTATCGTGACGTGCTCGGGTTCCGGTTGCGGGACTCGATGAAACTGCCGCCGCAGATGGTCGGCAGGCCCGCCGACGGCGCGCCCGCGTGGCTGCGGTTCTTCGGCTGCAACCCGCGTCACCACAGTCTCGCGTTCCTCCCGATGCCGACCCCGAGCGGAATCGTGCATCTCATGGTCGAAGTGGAGAACACCGACGACGTCGGCCTCTGTCTCGACCGGGCCATCCGCCGGAAGGTGCCGATGTCGGCGACCCTCGGGCGGCACGTCAACGATCTGATGCTCTCGTTCTACATGAAGACCCCCGGTGGCTTCGACGTCGAATACGGCTGCGAGGGACGTCAGGTGGACGACGAGAGCTGGATCGCCCGAGAGAGTACGGCGGTTTCGTTGTGGGGACACGACTTTTCAGTCGGCGCACATCGAGTATCAGGTCAGTCGTGACCCCGGTGACGGATATCGGATCGGGGATCGACGCGGCGCGGTTCCGGACGGTGCTCGGGCACTTCTGCACCGGTGTCGCGGTGGTGACCGGGCACGACGGCGAGGCGCCGGTGGGCTTCGCGTGCCAGTCGTTCGCGGCGCTCTCCCTGGATCCGCCGCTGGTGCTTTTCTGTCCTGCCAAGACTTCCCGGACGTGGACGGTGCTCGCCGAGTCGGGCCGGTTCGCCGTCAACGTGCTCGCCGAGCATCAGCAGGATGTCAGCGCGGTGTTCGGCGCCCGGGGCGCGGACAAGTTCGCGTCGGTCGACTGGGCGCCCGCGCCGTCCGGATCCCCTTTGCTGGCAGGGGCTTTGACGTGGATCGACTGCACGCTCGAAGCCGTGCACGAAGCGGGTGACCACTACGTCGTCGTCGGCAGGGTGACCGCGCTCGGGGAGCCGTCCGATGATCGGCCGCTGCTGTTCCACCGCGGCCGGTACACGGTGACCGAACCGGTGACGGACGCGCTCTCCGCGCTCATGCCGTGGCCGCGTCCCGATGATTGGCTTTAAATGGATAAACGAAAAAATGTAAAGCTGTCCTTTCCTGGTGCTTCCGCTTAGCGTTTTCGGCGGAAGCTCACCAAGGAATGGGGACAGCAACGTGAATTCTCGCAGACTGACCGGAATCGGCTTGGCCGCCGCCGTCGTCACGGTCTTGGCAGGCGTGACGCCGGCGCAGGCCGCCGAGGGCGCGATCGTCGGCGCCGGTGCGGAAGGCGCCATTGCCGACAGCTACATCGTCGTGCTCAAGGACGGGTCCACCGCCGACAAGCCTTCGCTGGCAGGCAAGTTCGGCGGCACCATCGGACGGCAGTACACGCAGGGTCTCAGCGGTTTCTCGGTGGCGCTCGGCGAGCGGCAGGCGAAGCGTCTCGCGGCCGACCCGGCTGTCGCCTTCGTGGAGCAGAACAAGGTGCTGCGCGCCGAAGCGACGCAGACGAATCCGCCGTCGTGGGGGCTCGACCGGATCGATCAGCGTAAACTTCCGCTGGACAACAAATACACTTATTCGACCACCGCTTCGAATGTGAACGTCTACGTTCTCGACACCGGGATCCGCGCCACGCACACCGATTTCGGCGGCCGGGTGAAGCAGGGGTACGACTTCATCGACAACGACACGAACGCGGACGACGGTTACGGCCACGGCACGCATGTCGCGGCCACGATCGCCGGCGCGAAGTACGGTGTCGCCAAGGGTGCTTCGCTGTACCCGGTGCGGGTCCTCGGTTCCGACGGCAGCGGCACGACCGCGGGCGTGATCTCCGGCGTCAACTGGATCACCCAGAACGCCAAGAAGCCCGCCGTGGCCAACGCCAGCCTCGGTGGTGGCGCGTCGAGCGCGCTGGACACCGCGGTGCGGAACTCCATCAAGGCGGGCGTCACCTGGACGATCGCGGCGGGTAATTCGAACGTCAACGCCGCGAACACCTCGCCCGCCCGGGTCACCGAAGCGCTGACGGTCGCCGCGGCGGACCGCACCGATCGCCGCGCTTCCTTCTCCAACTACGGTTCCGTGATCGATCTGTTCGCGCCGGGCGTCTCGATCACCTCGGCCTGGAAGGACAACGACACCGCGACCTACACCGGTGACGGCACCTCGTTCGCCGCTCCGCACGTCGCCGGTGCCGCCGCGCTGTACCTGTCTTCGCACACCGGTGCCACCGCGGCGCAGGTGGCTCAGGCGCTGATCAGCGCTTCGACTCCGGGGCTGGTCACCAACCCCGGTAGCGGTAGCCCGAACCGTACGCTCTACGTCGGGTAGGTTCCCTCGGTGGTGGCTCGGTCCCGGCGTTGCGCCGGGACCGAGCTTTTCCGTCCGCGTGGTCGTGGCGGGCCGAGGAGTGACCGCAAAGCCAACGGCGGCAAGGACAGCAGCTGTTCGAGTTCGGCGAGCGCCCGGAGGGATTCCGGGCGTTCCGGTCTGCGTCTGCCGGACTGCCAATGGCTCAGCGTCGGCACACTGATGGAGACGCCGCGCAGTTCGAGACGATGGCGGATCCGGTCCAGCGGGAGCCCACTGGCCGTGATCGCCGCGCGCAGGGCTCGCGGGAACGGTTCTGGATGCAGGGTGGCGCCGGGGAAGATCTTCGGGGGCGTCATGCACTGAAAGTAAGAAGCCGTATCTGGAGTGTCAACGACGTCCGGTGGCCGTCTCAGCCGGTGAACCCTCCGAAAGTCGGATCGGCTCACCCGCTTCGTGCAGACTGCGCAACGCGAGCCGATACGACTCGACGAGCCCCGTCTCGTGATACGGGACGCCGATTTCGGCGCAGTATCCTTGGACGATGGGCCGGGCGCGGCGAAGGTGCGGCGACGGCATGCTCGGGAACAGATGGTGCTCGATCTGGTAGTTGAGCCCGCCGAGCGCGACGTCGACGATCCTGCCGCCGCGGACGTTGCGGGACGTGAGCACCTGCTTGCGAAGGAAGTCGAGTTCGGTGTCACCGGACAGGATCGGCATGCCCTTGTGGTTGGGCGCGAAGATCGATCCCATGTAGACACCCCACAGTGCTTTGTGGACGATGAAGAACACGAGCGCCTTGCCGGGTGAGAGGACGACGAGCAGCGCGCTGAAGTAGAGCGCGAAATGCGTCAGCAGCAGGGCGGCTTCGAGCCCGCGCCGCCGGATGCCCGGCTTCGAGACCGCGCGGATGCCGGAGAAGTGCAGGTTCAGGCCTTCCAGGGTGAGCAACGGGAAGAACAGGAAAGCCTGGTAGCGGCCGATGAACCGGGGGAGCCCCTTGCTGGCCCTGGCCTGTTCCTTCGACCACACGAGGATGTCCGGATCGACGTCGGGATCGAGATCCTCGTGGTTCGGATTCGCGTGGTGGCGGGTGTGCTTGTCCATCCACCAGCCGTAACTCATGCCCACGCCGAGATTGCCCGCGATCCGGCCGGCGATCTCGCTCGGACGGCGGGTCCGGAACACCTGGCGGTGCGCGAGATCGTGCGACAGCAGGGCGATCTGGCCGAACATCACCGCCTGGAACACGGCGATCCCCAGCTGCCACCAGGAATCCCCGATCGCGAAGAAGGCGACCCAGCCGGAGACGAAGAGGGTGGCGACCAGGCCGATGCGGAAGACGTAGTAGCCGGGACGGCGGTCGAGGAGGCCCGCTTCGCTGACGCGGCGGGACAGGCGGGCGAAATCGCTGCCTGTGCGGAGGTTTGCGGTCACCGGTCCGAGTCTGGCCGGGCGGTGGGGTGGGGTGAATGCGGTGCGCCGGTGGGTCGATGCGGGGGCTGGCCCCACCCTGGGGGAGTGATGCGTGTATGTGGTACTTGAGGTGCGTTTGGTCGCACGAGTTCGCCGAGGAACCCGTGGAGATCTTCAGTGAGGTGGGCGCCGATGGCTACGAGTACCGGAAGGTGGAGCGCTTCCGGGGTGGCCGCCTCGGCTGGGCTGATGAGCGGCACGAGGTGGGCGGCACGCGCTTGGGTGCCCCTTGACGAGATCAACGCGCAGCAGGAGTTCTCGGCGTCCCGGATCGACGGCGACGAGTTCGAACGGGTGTGGAACAAGGCTCTCGGCGGGTCTGAGGACTGAGCTTGCCCTTGTCCTCGACCGCGCTTGAGGTTCTACCGTCTCCGTATGGGAAGAAGTACGACATGACGGCTCGGCCGATATCCGACGTCGAACTGGCCGGACAGCCCGCCGCGTATTGGACCGGTGTCGCCTACGAGGCGCTCATCGCGTACACCCGGGCCCGGCAGGCGGAAAAGGGCTACACCCAGCCCCAGTTCTGGCTGCTGCGCAATCTGTCGGCGAACGACATCTCGCCCGATGGTCGGGGAATGACCTTGGCCGAACTGCAAGCGGCGATGGTTTCCTACATCCGCCCGGAGGACGATCTGGCGGCGGAGGCCGAGGTGCTCGTGGAGCGTGGCTGGCTGACTCGGGACAGCGAGAACCGGCTGTGGCTCACTGAGAAGGGGGAACAGGCCCGTGTCGACCTCGCACGTAATGCCCCTGCCATCCGCGCCGCGCTCCACGACGGCATCGACGACGCGGACTATGTGACGACGGTGAAGGTGCTGCAACGGCTGATCCGGAACGCGGGTGGGATGGGCGTCTAGCTGGACTTGGGGCTCAAATGGTCAGTGAGATGCCTGGGATGTGGATCGTTCTGGTGCCGAACGGGTATTGCTCGGCAGGCGCTGGGACGGTTCCTTCCAATCGGAAGCGTTCGGCAAAGTGTTGCGAGGGGAGAGGGGCGACCTCGCCCATTGAAACCTGCCAGGCTTGCGCTCAGATGCTCAGATTCTCAGTGCACCGGCTGGGGGAACGTAAGGTGGACCCTCGGCTGGCCGCCGAGATGAACACCTTGCCTGACGTTGTCAAAACAGCGTCACCTGGGATGAGGATGGCGAGATGGGCGGCCACAGGCAGTTCGCCGTGGCGACGGGCATGCCGGTGTTCCTTTGCGATCCGCGCTCACCTAGTCAACCCGGCGGCACGAGAACACCAATGGTTTACTGCGCCAGTACCTATCCAAAGGAACCGACCCGTCCGGGTATCCACAGGACGAATTCGACGACCGACCGCGGCAAAGGCTGGGATGGCTTAAACCGATCGAAGCGTTCGGCAAAGGTTGCAAGGCTAGAGGTGATGCACTCGCCAGTTGAACCACCAAGCTACGTTCGTGGCGATCGAACTCATGTTCGAGTACGATCATGGACATGGCCACATCTCTTGCTTTCAATCCGAAAGCCGCTCGCCTTCTCGATGCCGCCCACGACGAGGAGATTCTGCTTCGTCAGGCGCAGGGTCGTCAGGTGCGGTCCATAGCCGAGTTCGCCGCGGTGGGTGGTTCGCGAAGATCGGTGACCGAGGAGGTCGCCCTGTGCTTCTCGGTCTCTCGCAATCAAGCCTTCCTGCTGGTCGAAACGTCCTGCGCTCTAGTGGCGCGCTTGCCGAACACGTTGGCGGCGCTGGAGAAAGGCGACATCGATCTGTACAAGGCGTCGAAAGTCAGTCAGCTGACTCGGGAGGTCTCGGACGAGGTCGCCGCGCAGGTGGACGCGTTCATGACCAAACGGCTCGCCGATCGTGATGTCAGGGCGATCGGTAGATCGGTGAGCGGCGCGGTGCAGAAGTTCGACCGGGAGGGCTACAAGGAGCGAGCGAAGAAGAAACGCGCGCGACGGCACATTTCGTTGGAACACGAAGACGAAACCATGTCCACCCTTTCCGGCTATTTGCCGTCCGAGGTGGCGAGCTCGATTTACGCGTCGATGAGCCGCGCCGCGCAGGCGCGCCGGGCGCAGGACAAATCCCGGACCCTGGATCAGCATCGCGCGGACGTGTTCGCCGAACGGCTACTGGCCGAGGACGGTCACGGAAAGCCTCGTGCGCACATCCACGTCTACGTCGACTTCCTGACCCTGGCCGGTGCTCGCGACGATCCCGCGACCCTCGCCGGTTACGGACCTATTCCCGACTGGCTCGTCCGCGAGATCGCCTCCGATCCCGGCTCGACCTGGTCACGGCTGATCACCGACCCCGCCACCGGGCAGCTCCTGGAGGCAGGTGCCGACAAGTACCGGTCGTCTGCCTCGCTGGCCCGGTTCATCAAAGCCCGGGACCGGGAATGCACGCATCCCGGCTGCCACCGTCCCGCCGAGTTCTCCGAGATCGACCACATCCTCGCCTGGGCGCGGCACGGCAAGACCAATCACCACAACTGCCATGGTTCCTGCAAGATCCACAATCTGCTCAAGGAGGAACCGGGCTGGTCCGCAGCGCCTACCGGCAACGGCGGCATGATCATCACCACCCCCACCGGTCGCACCTACGACGCGACACCCGAGCCACTCCACGACCCGCGGCCGGAACCGGAGGATGACATCCCACCCTTCTGACAGGCACGCACCTGACCGGTGGTCACCCGGACACAGGCCGGGTGACGGTAGCCGCGCGCCTGAGGCGTGTCGTGCAAGTGATCTAGCCGCGGTTCGGTTGGATTGCGGACGTGGTTGGTCGTGGTGCACGGCGATGGCAGGATCACCGTCAAGTCATCGAACGCGATCTTGTGGAAGCTGCGCACCGGCACGCCCTAACCTTTACGGGCCCTGGAGGACAGCGCGAACGGCCGCGGTCGTGGACCGAAGACGGCACCTGGGACCTGGCCTCGACCGGATGATCCTCAAGGAGGACGCCGTCCGCGAGCTCGAAGGGATCGTTTCCGTCGACTCGAGCGTGGCCCAGGCGCACCAGCATGCCGCCGCCGCCCAGAAGAAGGACGTAGCGGCGGATCGAAGCCCTCGCTTCCGGCGGGGGAGGACTCGGGCGGTCCTGCGGTGTGCTGAGCACCAAGATCCACGTCGCCGCGGACGGGCGGATCCGCCGATGCGGTTCCGGCTCATCCCGGGCCAAGCCGGAGACGACCCGCTGCTGGCCGGGCATCACCGTCGCCCGGATCGCCCGCCACGCAGCCAAAGGCCACAAAAGACGCAAAAGCCACAGCGGCAGGCGACCGCCCACGTTCGACGCCGAGGTCCATAAACAGCGCAACGTGGTCGAACCGGTCCATCAGGACAGGTCCGAAGGACGCGCCCGGTCCGCGACCACACGCGCTCCGCGCCGCATGCAGCTAAGCGCCGCGCACCGTTAACCCCACAGCGACCACGTGCCCTAAGACCCAGCAGCCGCCCTCGCCGCATCGAAAGGAGCCCGATCGAACACGATCCGCAACTCCACGATCTTCCCCTCCCGCACGGTCAGCATCTCCGCCCCGGGCGCGCTCGCCACCGGAAATGTCGCCGTGTCGTACATCAGCAGCGCCGTCGTCTCGTCCCCGAACGCGGAAAGCAGCGTCGACCCGGTCAGGATCTCGGTGAACGGCCCCATGAACCCGCGAAACGCTTCCGCGCCGGAAAGCGGTCCACCGGGCGTGTGACAAACGATGCCGTCGGCGATGTAGGTCATCGCCTTCTCGAAGTCCTTGCCGGTCCACGCCTGGTGGTAGGCGAGCGCGACGTCCAAAGCCGGACTGGTCATGATGGTTCCTTTCGTCGACCTTCACCTCGTCAGACACCATTCCCGCCCGGAACGGAACGGTGCGCCACGAAGTGACAGGATCGGCCCGTGAGCACCAGGACGACGGACGAGCGGGGCTTTCGCGAGCTCAGCGACACCTACCGGCATGAGCTGCACCTGCATTGTTACCGGCTCCTCGGTTCTTTCACCGACGCCGAGGACGTCGTCCAGGAGACGCTCCTGGCCGCCTGGCGCGGCCTCGGAGGCTTCGAGGGTCGTTCGTCGCTCCGCACCTGGCTGTACCGCATCGCCACCAACCGCTGCCTCAACGCCCTGCGGGACGCGGGCCGCCGCCGGCCGCCCGAGCCGGTGCCGCCGTTCGATCCGCCGGAGCCCAGCCGTCGCGGTGAGGTGACCTGGTTGCAGCCGTACCCGGACGAGCTCCTCGAGCGCGTCGCCGACAGCGAACCCGGTCCCGAAGCGCGCTACACCGCCAGGGAGGCGATCGAACTCGCCTTCGTCACCGGTCTCCAGCTCCTCCCGCCGAGGCAAGCCGCCGCGCTCGTCCTCCGGGACGTCCTGTGCTTCCCCGCCGGTGAGGTCGCGGGCATGCTCGGCACCACCGAGACGGCGGTCAAAGGCATCCTCCAACGTGCTCGCGCGTCGCTCGCCAAGCATCGCGACGGCGCCGGGCACCGGCCCTCACCCCGGGAACGCGAGCTGACCAAGCGATTCGCCGACGCCTTCACCGCGGGCGACCTCGACGGTGTCCTCAGTCTGCTCACGGATGACGCGTGGCTCGCCATGCCGCCGGCGCCGCACGAGTACCACGGCCTCGAAGCGATCGCGAGCTTCCTCCGCGTCACCATGGCCGTTCCGGTCCCCGAGGGCTTCACCATGACACCGGTCCGGGCGAACAACCAGCCCGCGTTCCACTGCCGCCACGGCGCGACACCGGCCGGGTTGATGGTCCTCACGCTCGACGGCGACCGGATCCGCGCCGTCACCCGGTTCCTGGATCAGAAGTAGCCCGCGAGACGGCCACAGAGCGCGTCGATGTCCGCGACCGGGGCGCCGCTCCACGAAGGACCGTCCATCCACCCGATCTCCGAGGGCGTTCCCCGGTGCCGTGCGAACACGTGCTGATGGAAATGCGCGACACTCCGCCCGGCGATGGCGGAGAACACGTGCTCCGGTGCCAGTTCCGCCCGCAGGCCGCGAGCCGCGCACCACGCAGCCCGCGACACCGCCGAGACCTCGTCCGGGGTCAGCTCGTCGAGTACGGCCACGTGCCTCCGGGTCTCCACGAACAGGTACCCGGGGAACTCACCCGGCCGGTGCGACACGATGACCAGGTCGTCAGCCCGGACGACCGGCCCCGCCAACGGCCCTTCGCCGCGGTGCTTGGCGCAGATCGCACAGTCCACCCGGTCACGATAGCGGCGGTCGCACCCGCCTCAGGTGCTCATCGGGCGACCCGAAGAGCCGCGCCGCCCCGTGTGCCCGCTTGAAATAGCGGTGCGCCGGATGCTCCCAGGTGATCGCGATCCCGCCGTGCAGCTGGATCATCTCGCCCGCCACCGTCGCCAGCGCCTCCGAGCAATGGACCTTCGCCACCGCGGCCAGCCTGCTCGATTCCGGCGCCGCGTAGGCCGCCGAGCGCGCGGTTTCCACCAGGACGTGGAGATCCGCCATCCGATGCTTCAGTGCCTGGAAGCCGCCGATCGGTCTGCCGAACTGGCGGCGTTGCTTGGTGTACTCCACCGTCAGCTCGAAAGCGCGCGCGGCGGCCCCGGCCTGCTCGGCGGCCAGGACGGCGCACGCGACGTCGCGCAGCGCGCCGAGATCGACCGGGCCGAGCAGCCGGGCAGGGGCCTTGTCGAAGGTCACGCGTGCCAGCCGCCGCGTTTCGTCCATCGCCGGGGTGCGCACCCGCGCCGCCTCGGTGACTTCGTACAGCGAGCCGTCGGCCACCGCCAGGAGGATCTCGGCCTCGTCGCCGTGGAGGACGTAGTGCGCTTCACCCGTCAAAGCGGAGTCGGCGACTCGGCACGCCGACGCGTCCCACCGGCCGTCGGCGTCGGTCCAGGCCACCGCGCCGACGGCACCTTCGGCGAGGCGGGGGAGCAGTCGCTCGCAGGCTTCGTCGTCACCGGTGGCCAGGACAGCGTGCACGGCGAGTACGGCCGAACCGAGGAACGGGACGTCGGCGAGAACCCGGCCCAGCTCTTCGGCGACCACTTGCAGTTCGGCGATCCCGGCGCCGAGTCCGCCGAACCGTTCGGGGACGGCCAACGCCGCCACGCCGATCTGTTCGCACAGCTCCGGCCAGGGATCCGCTTCCCGGTCCAGCAGTTTCCGGACGCTGTCCCGCAGGGCGTCCTGCTCGGCGGTGAACGTCATGACAGCACCCGCTCCCGGTGGAACCGCGGGGTGCCCCAGGCGCCGACCAGCGCGCGGACCCTGCTCAGCCGCAGACCGAGCGCGTGTTCCGCGGTGTAGCCGATCGCGCCGTGCACTTGCAGCCCGGTCCGGGCGGCGAGATGCGCGGCGTCGCCGCACGCCACCCTGGCCGCGGAGACGTCGCGTGGGTCGAGGGTGACGGCCGCGCCGAACAGCAGCGGTTCGGCGAGCGCGAGCCCGGTCGCGACGTCGGCGAGCAGATGCTTGACAGCCTGGTACCCGCCGATCTCCCGCCCGTACTGCTTGCGTTGCGCGGCATACGCGACGGACGTGTCGAGCAGCCACCGCCCCGCGCCGAGAAGGTGCGCGGCGGTGGCCAGACAGCCCAGTTCGAACGCGCGGTCCGCGTCGAGCGCCGTGCCGAGGTCGTCTCCCGCCACCGGCGGGAACAGCCGCCGTGAACCGTCCACAGAGGACAAGAGAGCGCCAGGTGTGAACGCGCGCAGCCTGCCGTCCTCGACGGAGAGTCGCGCGTCGGCGACATCGGAATCCAAGGCGTACGGCACATGCGGGGCGAACGAGACCGACGCCAAGGTCTCGCCGGACGCGACCGAGGTCAGCAGCTCGTCGTCCAGCAGAGACGGCAGAACGGCCACCGTGTCGGTCCACGGGCCGGGAACGCAGTGGTACCCGAGCCGTTCGAAGCCGACGGCCAGATCGACCGGGGTCGCGCCGAGCCCGTCGTACTTCTCGGGAACGGTCAGCGCGGTCACCCCGAGTTTCGCCAGCCGCCGCCAGATCTTGAGACCGGGCCCGTGATCGCCCGCCGCCCAGGATCGGTTGGCCGCTTCGGTGTCCAAATCGGACAGAAGATCGTGCAGGCTCGAGGAGAACTGCTCCTGCTCGCCGGAAAGCGCGAACCTCATCGGGCCCCCTTCGGCAGGCCGAGCAGTCGTTCGGCGACGATGGACCGCTGGATCTGATCGGTCCCGCCGTAGATGGGGCCCGCCAGGGAGAACAACCAGCCGTCGCTCCAGCGCCCCCGCAGTTCGGCGTCCGGGCCGAGGACGTCGAGCGCGGTTTCGTGCAGTTCGACGTCGAGACGCGACCAGAACAGCTTGTTGACGCTCGATTCCGGCCCGAGTTCGGCGCCGTCCGCGAGACGGGTGACCGTGCCGAGGGTGTACAGCTGATACGCCCGCGCGCCGATCCACGCGTCGGCGACCCTGTCGGCGGTGTGCGCGGGCCGCCCGGCGTCGGTCCAGAGCGAGACCAGCCTGTCGGCCGCGGCGAGAAACCGGCCGGGGCTGCGCAGGGACAGTCCGCGTTCGTTGTTCGCCGTCGTCATCGCGACCCGCCAGCCCTCGCCCGCCGCGCCGATCACGTCCTCGTCGGGGACGAAGACGTCGTCGAAGAAGATCTCCGCGAACCCCGGTTCGCCGTCCAGCTGGGGGATGGGCCGGACGGTGACACCTTCGGACCGCAGATCCACCATCAGATAGGTGAGGCCCTTGTGCCGCGCCGACTCCGGGTCGCTGCGGAACAGGCCGAACGCCCGGTCGGCGAACGTCGCCCGCGAACTCCAGGTCTTCTGCCCGCTGACCCGCCAGCCGCCGTCGCAGCGGGTCGCGGTGCTTCGGAGCGCGGCGATATCGCTGCCCGCCTCGGGTTCCGACCAGGCCTGCGCCCAGACTTCTTCCGAGCGCGCCATCTTCGGCAGGATCCGACGCTGTTGTTCTTCCGTGCCATGGGAGAACAGCGTGGGCGCGAGCATGAAGATACCGTTCTGGTTGACCCGCAACGGCGCCCCCGCCGCGTAGTACTCCTCCTCGAACAGCACCCACTCCAGGAGGCTCGCGTCCCGGCCACCGAACTCGCGCGGCCACGAGACGACCGACCAGCGGGCGTCGGCCAACCGGGATTCCCAGTCGCGATGCTGCGCGAATCCCTCGGCGGTGTCGAACGACTTCAGCGGCTCGGCCGGAACGTTCGCGGCGAGCCAGGCACGGGCCTCGTCACGGAAGGCGAGCGTGCGCTCGTCGAGATCGAGATCCATCACGAAGTCCTGTTCGCGTCTCGCATCGAGCGCGCGTCCTGTCCGCCCAGCGAGTCACCGCCGGACATCTCGGCGTTGTGCGCGTGCGCGAAGTGGTGCAGCCCGAACACGGAGTCCATTCCGGACCGCAGGCCCATCAGGTCTTCGGCCTGGTTGACGGCCTTCTTGGCGAGCGCGAGCCCCATCCTCGGCATCACCGCGATCTTCTCCGCCAGCGCCATGGTCTCCGTTTCGAGGTCGGCACGGGGGACGACGCGGTTCAGCATCCCCCATTCCTTGGCCTGTTGGGCCGTGAAGCGCTCACCGGTGAACAGCACTTCCTTGGCCGCGCGCGGACCGAGGACCCAAGGGTGCGCGAAGTACTCGACACCGGGAATCCCCATACGCACCACGGGATCAGCGAAGAACGCGTCGTCGGAGGCGACGATCATGTCGCACACCCACGCCAGCATCAGCGCGCCCGCGATGCACGCGCCCTGCACACTCGCGATGGTCGGCTTCGGGATCTCACGCCACCGGCGGCACATGCCGAGGTAGACCTCCGACTCGCGGGCGAACCGCTGGTCACCGCCCTCGGCACCGACGTGGTCCCACCACAGCACCGCCTTGCGCTCGAAGGAGACGTCCACGTCGCGCTCCGGCGTCCCGATGTCGTGCCCGGCGGAGAAATGCTTGCCCGCCCCGGCCAGCACGATCACCTTGACCTCGGGATCGTCGACGGCACAGCTGAACGCGGCGTCGAGCGCGTAGGTCATCGCCGAGTTCTGCGCGTTCCGGTACTCCGGCCGGTTCATCGTGACGACGGCCACCGGCCCGCGTCGCTCGTACTCGACGGTCATCCGTTCTCCTCCCGCAACACGCGTTTCAGCACCTTCCCCGACAGGTTCCGCGGAAGCTCCGCCACGAACTCGACATACCGGGGGAGCTTGTAGTTGGCCAGATTGCTCTTGCAGTGCGCCAGAACATCCTCTGTGGACAGTTCGGATCCGGGGCGGAGCCTGATGTAGGCCTTGCCCGCCTCGCCGTACACCGCGTCGGGAACGCCGATCACCGCGGATTCCGCGACGCCGTCCAGCCGGCTGAGTGTCTGCTCGATCTCGGCCGGGTAGACGTTGAATCCCTTGCAGACGTACATGTCCTTGATGCGGTCGACGATCCGCAGGTAGCCGCGGTCGTTGAGCACGCCGACGTCGCCTGTGTGCAGCCAGCCGTCGGCGTCGACGGCTTCCGCGGTGGCTTCCGGATCGTCGAGGTAGCCGAGCATCACGTTCGGCCCGCGCAGCAGGACTTCGCCGTGCTCGCCGAGCTTCACCTCGAAGCCCGCCGTCGCGCGGCCGGAGAAGTGTGCCACCAATTTCGCTTCGTCCTCGGGACGGGACATCGTGGCCACTACGGCCTCGGTGAGCCCGTACGCGGTGAGCACGGTGTCGAAACTCAGCTCCGCCTGCATGCGTTCGACCAGCGCGACCGGGACGGTCGCCGCCCCCGTGACGGCTAGCCGGAGGCTGGACAGATCGTGCTCCCCGCGTTCGGGCGCGTCCAACAGGACTTGGTAGACCGTCGGCGCGCCGGGGAGAACGGTGATCCGCTCGGTCTCGATGAGGCTCAAGGTGCCGCGGACGTCGAAGGTGACCTGCGGGACGATCGCCGCGCCGCGCAGGATGGCCGCGAGGATTCCCGCCTTGTAGCCGAAGCTGTGGAAGAACGGGTTGATCACGAGGTAGCGGTCTTCCTCGGTCAGTCCACCGCAGTCGGCCCAGGCCTCGGCGACGCTCAGCGCCTGCCGGTGACTGCTCATCGCGCCCTTGCTGCGGCCGGTGGTCCCGGAGGTGAACAGGATGTCGCTGACGTGGCCGGGCTCCGCCCGGCTGACGAAATCACTGTCGAGATCGGCGAGAGCGTCCCATTCCGTGACGCCGTCCATCGGCGCTTCGTCGCCTTCCACGGGGATCCGCAGCACCGTGCCGGGCCGTGAGGAGCCGAGGGCCGCCAGTCGGTCCGTGCCGAGGAACGTGCCGGTGATCGCCAGCGCGGAGACCCCCGCGCGGTCGAGGACGTCGATGGTCTCGCGGGCGGTGAACCGGGTGTTGACCGGGATCAGCGTCGCGCCGGCGTACAGCGCGCCGAGTCCGGCGACGACCCAGTGCCAGGTGTTGGGGGAGCAGATCGCGACCCGTTCGTGGCCTTCGAAGAACCGCGCCGCCTGCCGGACCCGGCGCGCGAGTTCGGCATAGGTGAGCCGGACTTCGCCGTCGACGAGTGCTTCTCGTGTGGCGAAGCGTTCCGCGGCCTGATCGAGCGCCGCCGGGATGGTCCCCTTCGACATCGAGCCTCCCTAGCAAGTGCTTGGTAGGGTAGCCTACGCAGCAGGCTCTGGTTTGGCTAGAGGAGGCACGTGTGGCTCAGGACGGTTTCCGCGACCGTGTGCGCACCTGGCTGGCGGACAATCTGCCGCCGGAACTGCGGGGGCTGGGCGGCCCGGGGCGGGAACACGAGGCTTTCGACGAACGCGTCGAGTGGGAACGGAGGCTCGCCGCGGCGGGCTGGACCTGCGTCGGCTGGCCGGTCGAGCACGGCGGGCAGGGCGCGACGCTGGAACAGCAGGTCGTCTTCCACGAGGAGTACGCGCGAGCGGGCGCCCCGGCGCGGGTGAGTCATCTGGCTCAGGAGCTCCTGGGCCCGACCCTGATCGCCTTCGGGACACCGGAACAACGGAAGCGGTTCCTGCCGCCGATCGTGGCCGTCGAGGAACTATGGTGCCAAGGCTATTCCGAACCCGGCGCCGGATCCGATCTCGCCGCGGTGTCGACCACAGCCACCCTCGAAGGCGACGAATGGGTGCTGAACGGCCAGAAAGTGTGGACGTCGCTCGCGCACGTGGCCGACTGGTGCTTCGTCCTCGCCAGGACGGAACCCGGTTCGAAACGCCACAAAGGACTGTCCTATCTGCTCGTTCCGATGCGGCAGCCCGGAGTCGAGGTCCGCCCGATCCAGCAGCTCACCGGGACCTCGGAGTTCAACGAAGTCTTCTTCGACGGCGCTCGCACGGCCAAGGACATGGTCGTCGGCGAACCCGGCGACGGCTGGCGGGTGGCCATGGGCACCCTCGCCTTCGAGCGCGGCGTCGCGACACTGGGCCAGCAGGTCGGCTTCCGGCGGGAACTCGAAGACCTCACCAGGATCGCGCCGGACGACCCGGTGATCGCCGAGCGGATCGACCGCGCGTGGGTCGGCCTGGAGGTCATGCGGGCGCAAGCGATCCGCACCCTGGGCGACTCGTCGCCGGGCGTGGCCGAAGTGTCCAAACTGGTCTGGGCGAACTGGCACCGCGACCTCGGCGAGCTCGCGATGCTCGTCCGCGGCGCGCGGGGCATGCTCGCGGAAGACGGGCTCGACGCCTGGCAACGGCTTTTCCTCTTCACCCGGGCCGACACGATCTACGGCGGCTCCAACGAGATCCAGCGCAACGTCATCGCCGAGCGGGTGCTCGGCCTTCCCCGGGAGGTGCGACCGTGATTCCGGTGCCGAAGTACCCCGAGGGGGCGAACCTCCTGCGGGACAAGGTGGTCGTGGTGACGGCGGCGGCCGGCACCGGGATCGGTTCCGCGGTGGCGAAACGCGCGCTGGAGGAAGGCGCCCGGGTCGTGATCAGCGACTGGCACGAGCGACGGCTGGGAGAGAAGGCGGCCGAACTCGGCGACGTCCACGCCATTCCCTGTGACGTCACGCAAGAAGACCAAGTGCGCGCACTCGTCGACGGCGCCGCCGCGCACTACGGCCGGATCGACGTGCTCGTCAACAACGCCGGTCTCGGCGGCACCAAGTCCATAGTGGACATGACGGACGAGGAATGGTCGCGCGTGATCGACGTGACCCTCAACGGCACCTTCCGCGCGACGAGGGCCGCGGTGAACCGGTTCATCGCGCAGGGCGACGGAGGGGTGATCGTCAACAACGCGTCCGTGATCGGCTGGCGCGCTCAGTCCGGTCAGGCGCACTACGCGGCCGCGAAAGCGGGCGTCATGGCGCTCACCCGCTGCGCCGCCGTCGACGTCGCCGAACACGGCATCCGGGTCAACGCCGTCGCGCCGAGCCTGGCGATGCATCCGTTCCTGGCCAAGGTGACCAGCGAGGAGCTGCTCACCGAACTCACCGCCCGCGAGGTCTCGGGGAGGGCGGCGGAACCCTGGGAAGTGGCGAATGTGATGGTGTTCCTCGCCAGTGAGTACTCGTCGTACCTCACCGGCGAGGTCTTGTCCGTGAGTTCCCAGCATGCGTGAGGTTCCGATGAAAGCCAGTCCAGGGTCCCGCCGCGCCGAACTGCTCGCCCTCGCGGCGAAATTGTTCGCCGAGCGCGGCTATGTCTCCACCACCGTGCGGGACATCGCGGACGCGGCGGGAATCCTGTCGGGCAGCCTCTACCACCATTTCGACTCGAAGGAGTCGATGGCCGACGAGATCCTCACCGGGTTCCTCGACGAACTCTTCGGCGCGTACGCCGAGATCGTCGCGGAAGGCCGAGGACCGCGGGAAACGCTCGAAGCCGTCGTCGTGGCGTCGTTCGAATCCATTCACCGGCGGCCCGCCGAGGTCGCGATCTACCAGTCCGAAGCGAAACACCTGATGCAGTTGCCGCGCTTCGACTACCTCAACGACCGCAACACCGAATTCCGCAAACTGTGGAACGCGATCCTCACCGACGGCATCGCGGCCGGCGCGTTCCGCGAGGACCTCGACGTCGAACTCACCTACCGGTTCATCCGCGACACCGTCTGGGTGGCGGTGCGCTGGTACAACCCCGACGGATCGCTGAGCGCGGACGACGTCGCGCAGCAGTACCTCGGGATCCTGCTGGACGGCATCGCGACCAAAAGGAGGCGGCGTGGCTGAATCGATGAGCCCTCGGAGGGAAAACGTACCTCGGGCTGAAGCTTACGTACTGGACGCGGTCCGGACGCCGGTCGGCAAACGCGGGGGAGCGCTCAGCGGCGTCCACTCCGCCGATCTGGGCGCCCACGTCATCCAGGCCGTCGTCGAACGATCGGGCGTCGAGGCCGACCTGGTCGACGACGTCATCCTCGGCTGCTGCGACACGCTGGGGCCGCAGTCGGGGAACATCGCGAGGACGGCGTGGCTCGCGGCGGGATTCGGGCACCACGTGCCGGGCGTGACGATCGACCGGCAGTGCGGTTCGAGCCAGCAGGCCGTGCACTTCGCCGCGCAGGCGGTGCTGTCCGGGACGATGGACCTCGTCCTCGCCGGCGGCGTGCAGAACATGAGCGCGATCCCGATCAGCGCGGCGATGCTCGCCGGACGAGAGTACGGCTTCGAAGACCCGTTCTCCGGCTCGAAGGGCTGGCAGGAGCGGTACGGCAGCGTCGAGGTCTCGCAGTTCCGCAGTGCCGACATGATCGCCGAGCACTGGGACCTGACCCGTGAGGCGATGGAGGAGTTCGCCTTCCGCAGTCACCAGCGCGCGATCGCGGCGATCGACGAAGGCCGGTTCGCCGCCGAGATCACGCCGTTCGCCGGAGCGGGCCTGGACGAGGGGCCCAGGCGCGACACCACTTTGGAACGGATGGCCGGGCTGAAGCCGCTGAGCGATGGTTCGCGGATCACCGCGGCCGTGGCCAGCCAGATCTCGGACGGCGCCAGCGCGACACTCATCGCGTCGGAGAAGTTCGTCGAGGAACACGGCCTCACCCCGCGCGCCAGGATCCACCACCTTTCGGTGCGGGCGGCGGATCCCGTGTGGATGCTGACCGGGCCGATCCCGGCGACCGCGCACGCGCTGCGCAAGACCGGCTTGAGCATCGAGGACATCGACCTGTTCGAGGTCAACGAGGCGTTCGCGAGCGTCGTCCTGGCGTGGATCGAGGAGACGGGCGCCGATCCGGACCGCGTCAACGTCAACGGCGGCGGGATCGCGCTCGGCCATCCCATCGGGGCGACCGGGACGAAACTGTTCGCGACCCTGCTGCACGAACTCGAACGCCGCGGCGGACGCTACGGGCTGCAGACCATGTGCGAAGGCGGCGGGACGGCGAACGTCACGATCATCGAGCGCCTTTGACACTCCACACGGCAAGGGCCGACGCGCTGAAGGCCGCGCCGAGCAGGCAGACTCCGGTCCAGCCCGCGACCGCGTGGACGGCTGTCGAGCCGATGGCTCCCATGCCGCTGCCGACCGAGTAGAAGATCATGTACCCGCCGATCAGCCTGCTGCCGGCGTCCGGGCGGAGCGGGTAGATCAGCGTTTGGCTCGTGACGTGTACGGCCTGGACAGCCAGGTCGAGCAGGATGGCGCCCACAGCCAGCGCCCACAGTGACGAACGCGTGAAACCCAGTGGCACCCAGGAAACCAGGAGCAGGCCGAGCGCGAGCCCGGTAGTCCACCGTGCCCGGCCGCGGTCCGCGAGCCGTCCGGCGGGCGCCGCCGCCAGTGCCCCCGCGGCCCCGGCCAGCCCGAACGCGCCGATGGCGGTGTGCGAAAGGCCGTCTTCGCTGAGCGGCAGGGCGACGGAACTCCAGAGGGTGCCGAACGCGGCGAAGATCAGCAGCGCTAGCGTTCCGCGCGTCCGGAAGACCGGTTCCTCGGCGAAGAGGGACAGGGTGGAACGCAGCAGCCGCCGGTAGGTCATGCCGTTGCCGGCCGGGGACGAAGCGGGCAGCACTCGGTACAGCACGATCGCGATCAGCACCGTCACGACAGCGGACACGACGTACACCGCGCGCCAGCCGGCTAAGTCGGCCAGCGTCCCGGAAACCGTGCGCGCGAGCAGGATCCCGAGGACGACACCGGTCGTCACGAGGCCGACCACGCGCCCTCGTCCGGCCGGATCCGCCAGCGAGGCCGCGAACGCGACCAAGAGCTGCGTGACCACCGCGAGCACGCCGATCGACGCCATCCCGGCGAACAGCACCAGGCCGTTCGGGGCGGTCGCGGCCACCAGTTCGGCGACCGCGAGCAGCGTCAGCAACCCGGCGACGAGGCGTCGGCGTTCGAGCAGGTCACCGAGCGGGACCAGCAGGAACAGGCCCAGGCCGTAACCGAGCTGCGTGAGCGTGACGATGCCGCCCACGGTCGACGCGGCGATCCCGAGATCGGCGCCCATGGTGACGAGCAAGGGCTGGGCGAAGTAGATCGTGGCGACGGCCGTCCCGGCGGCCACGGCGAACAGCAGGACGACTCCGAGCCGCACTGACCCTCCAGGTGGTTTCAATTTGCTACCACTCGAACGGTAGGGCAAGCCGGTAGTAAGATGCAACCATGGTGAAGCGGACGACGTTCGACGAAGCCCCGTGCCCGGTGGCGCGCTCGCTCGACACGATCGGCGACTGGTGGTCGCTCCTGATCGTGCGTGACGCCTTCGACGGCGTCCGCCGCTTCGGGGAGTTCCAGCGTGGCCTCGGCGTCGCGAAGAACATCCTGTCCGCCAGGCTGCGGGCGCTCGTCGGGCACGGGGTGCTCGACGTGGTCCCGGCTTCGGACGGGAGCACGTACAGCGAGTACGTCCTCACGGCGAAGGGGCGCGACCTGTTCCCGGTGATCGTCGCGCTGCGGCAGTGGGGCGAAGCGCACTTCTTCGCCGAAGGTGAACCGCGGTCCGAACTGGTGGATCGTGACGGCGGGCTTCCGTTGCGGGCACTGGAGATCCACGCCTCGGACGGGCGTCCGGTCGGTCCGGACGACACGGTGGTGGTGAAGGCGCCGGCCTCGTGAGTGGTGAGTCCGTGAAGGCCTCCTTCACTACCTTCAGGGTAGGGAAGGAGGCCTTCACGGGTAGGCGAACGGCTGTGCCGGGCGGGTGCCTTGCCAGCTGGCCACCACCTCGGCGGGCGGTGCCGCGAAAGCCACTTTCGCAACGTTGAAGGTTGCGAAAGTGGCTTTCGCAACGCGTTCCGACGTGGGCATCTCGACGCGAAGGGAGCCTCCGCGCGTGCGATGCGGTCAGAGTCCACCCCGCACTCGCGTGCTCAAAGACGGAACTCGCGTGATCAGAGCCGTGACTCGCGTGTTTGGAGGCGGAACTCGCGTGATCAGACGCCGCACACGCGAGTTCCGCCTCCAATCACGCGAGTTCCGGCCTCGATCACGTGAGTCACGTCTTTGCGCACGTGAGTCACTAGGTCATAGATCGGGGCCCTCCCAGGTGAGTCAAGCCTGGAAGGGCCCCGACCGGATGCGGGGAGGCTGGAAGGACGGTTTCCGACGGAGCCCGAATCTCCGTCGGTCCGGGATCCTTCCGGCGTCCCCAGGGGGTGGCGGTGGGTGCGGAGGCCCAGCTGCCCACCGCCACCTGAGGGGACCGCGGCCGCCGCGCGCGGCCCCGGTCCGGTCGCGAACCCGGGTCACCCGGCGGGAACGCGAGCCCAGGGCATCTCCTCCTGCGCGGGTACGGCCGCGGTCGGGGTGTCGGACAGGAAGTCCCGCTCGAAGGGGGCGAGGACGTCCTCCCCGATCGGCGTCGGCTCCCCAAGGCCGGCCGCGAACGAAGGTTCGGCGGGAGCGGGGGCGGGGAACACCGGTTCGGGCACCGGCAGCCGCCGGTCGAGTTCGGCGGTCCAGTGGATCATCGCCTTCGGCCGGTCCCAGCCCGCCGCGCCGATCAGCCTGCCGTCACGGACGAAACCGGTGACCCCGTCGGAAAGTTCGATCGTGTCCTTGCCCAGCGACGGCATCCCGACGGTCTGCAAGCGCGCGTCGTACAAGGACGACCAGGCACGGGGGAGCGGCGTGTACGGCCGCGCGTTGCCCCGGCCCAGCATCAGGCTTTCCGCCGCCACGCGCCCGGATTCGACACCGTTCATCCAGTGCTCGACCCGGCGCGGGGTCTCGTCGATCCGCAGGTTCGGCCATTTCGCGACGTCGCCGGCGACCACGACGTCCTCGGCCCCGGTGGCGAACAGTGTGGCTTCGCACAGGACGCCGTCGTCGATGGTCAGCTCCGAGCCGCGCAGCCAGTCGACGGCGGGCACGCTGCCGATCGAGAGCACCACGCAGCTGGCCACCAGGAACTGGTTGTTGGTCAGGTGCAGCCCGACCGTCTCCTTGGTGCTGATCCAGTTCCGCACCTCGGTGTTCATCGCCAGCTTGGCGCGATGATGCTGGTGTTCCTTCGTGAGCGCCGACGCGATCCGCTCCCCGAAGCGGTGCAAAGGCGCCTTCGCGTGGCCGATGAGGGTGACGTCGCGGCCCATGTGCCGCATCGACGCGGCGAACTCGTTCCCGATCAGGCCGCTGCCGATCACGACGACGGCTTTGTTGCTGTTCCCCAAAGCCCGCCGGACGGCCAGTGAATCCTCCACGGTGCGCAGCACACGGACCCGGGGGTCGTGGCGCGGCGAGCCGGGCAGATGCCGGGGGTAGACCCCGGTCGCGATGATCAAACCGTCGTACCAGAGGGATTCCCCGCCGGGCAGGTGCACGGTGCGTTCCTTGCTGTCGAGCCAGGTCGCGCGGGTGCCGAGCCGCCAGTGGACGTCCAGGTCGAGGTACGGCTCCAGGCTCGCGGCCACCGGCTTCACCCCGCCGGTGACGAGTTCCTTCGACACCATCGGCCGGTGGTACGGCTTCCGCGGCTCGTCGCCGACCAGCACGATCTCGCCGTCGAAACCGAGCTCCCGCAGGCGTTCCGCGGAGCGGAGCCCGGCGACGCCCGCGCCGACGATGACGATCCGGTCTCCGTCACTCATCGTCGTACGCTCCTTCTCCCTTGACTCTGATGGCTTGTTTCGGGCAGAGCCTGGCCGCCGAAATGGCCTGGTCCAAGCCGTCCCGGTCGACCATCCGGCGGATGCGGAGCTTGCCGTCCGGCCCGATCTTGAACGTGGCGGGCGCTTCCATCTCGCAGAAGCCGAAGATCTCGCACCGCTCGTTGTCGACGCTGACACGGGTGCCGCGCCGTACGCTTCCGAAGATCATTTTTCGTTTCTCCCAGTCGTTTCGTGCGGCCGTCAGACCAGTTCCTCGACCAGGCCCAGCCGTTCCAGGTACCGGGTGGGCGTGAACCGCAGCGCGGTCAGCAGCAGCGCGGGGACCAGCAGCGTGATCCCGCCGAACCACAGGAGGCCGAGGTGGCCGTTGGCCATGGCGCCGAAGAACGAGTGCAGCGCCGTGATCGCGACCGCCGGGTAGGCGAGCCGGTGGATCCACAGAAAGCGCCGGTAGGAACTGAACCGGCTGATCCCGCCGGTCAGCGCGATGGCGATCATGACCTCGAGCCCGATGACGCCGAGTTCGTGCCGCGCCAGCGTGCCCGGCAGGAGCGGGATCGAGATCTGCGCCAGGGTGAACCCGTCGGGAAGGAACAGGAAAGACATCGCGTGCACGACACCGAACGACAGCGCCAGGATGCCGAGCACCATATGCGAGTTGCGCAGCGCTTTCCGGCCGGTCAGCGACTTGATCCAGCCGGTCGCGGTGAGCACGCCCCAGCACAGGGTCAAGCACATGAAGCCGTAGGAGATCCGGGCGGAGGTCTGTGCCATGCCCTTGATTCCGGGATCCGTGTCCGTCTTCTGGGTCAGGACTATCACCACCTCGGACCACTGGTCATACATGGATCTCTCCTGAGGCACTGGGAACCGGTTCCGGTTCGGCGGCGGCCGCGCGTTTGCGGGTCCGGGTGTTCTTGGCTCGCAGGGTCCGGACGGCGAGGAACAGTCCGCCGCCGAGCGCGACCGCGAGCAGCAGGCCGAGGGCGAGGTCACCGAAGCCGACGTCCATCGCGGCGTTGGCGTTGTTCGCCTGCGGCACCGGGGCTTCCGGCATCAGCGACTGGTCGACGACGCCGGTGCTCTCCAGCAGGGTCATGTGCCGCAGCACCGCCTGGTTGGCCGTGGTGGCGTAGTCACGCACGACGTCGTTGCGGGTACCGGCCCTGACCTGGGCGATGATGGGGAACAGCACGCCGTGCGCGTACCGGAGCCGGTTGGCGAAGATCCGGTCGAACTCGGTGTCGTCGCGGGCGGCCTTCATCTCGCCGAGCCACGCGGACTGCTGGTCGGACGGTTCGGTCGGCAGGGTGACGCCGAAGCGGTCGGCGATGCCGTGCGTCGCGGTGTCGAGCCTGCCGTGGTCGATCATCAGCGTCCGGCCGACTTCGCGGACCCGCTTGCTCTTCCCGCGTTCCTGCGCCCACATCCCGGCGGGCATTTCCCACAGCCCGGCCAGTTTGACGTTGACGATCAGGTTCCGGTCCGCCGCGGACAGTTGCTGGGCGTGCGCGTCGCCGACGGGGCCGAGCAGGGTCACCACGGCCGCGACCAGCAGGACGAGCATCGGGCGGGAGAATCTGGGGAGGTCAGATGCCGAGGTCATCGGCCTGCCAGGTGTCCGCGGTGAGCAGCACTTTCGTGCCGTCCGGTTTGACCGGGAACCACGCGTCGTCGACTCCCTGCCCGCCGGTGTTGCCGGGCATCGCGTCGTCGGCGTTGCGGTAGAGCGGCCAGCCCGCGAGCGTGACCTGCTCGGTGCCGTCGTCCCTGGTCACGGTGCCGACCAGGGCGCGATCGAGCCCGGTCACCACGAGGTCGCCGCCCGCTTTGGCGGGAATCCAGGTGCGCGAACAGGTTTCGGCGCAGTTCGACTTCGGCGGGTTGACCGTGTCCTTGTCGTAGCGGTAGAGCGTGAAGCCGTTCGTGTCGGTGACGATCGGTCCGAGATCGAACAGGATCGCCGCCGTGACACCGGGGGCCGGTTCGGCCCTGGGGTCGGGCATACCCGGGATCTGCGCCGCGCCGGCGGCGGGGGCCGCGCCCGGAGAGCCGTTCGGTCCCGCGGTACCGGTGGTGCAGGCCGCGGTCAGCGCGATCGCGGACAGGGTCAGGGTCAGAGGTATGACCGAGCGTGACACGGGGTTCACGGAAATCCTCCTGTCGGGGCCAGAGGAGTGTGTGCAGGCAGGTTTAAGTACACTGTGGACAGTCATGATCCACAGTGGATTCGGCGATGCGGGGGACAGCGCCGGGTCGGGGTCTTCGGTAGGGGATACGGTCACGAGTCGGGAACGGTTCAAAAAACTTTCACCGCGTGGAGAAACCGGTACCGAACGGTTTTGGTACTGGACTTATCGCCCCTGATCGCACAAAGATGTGCCGCGTGGGACGCCACTCTCGGATACTGCAGCCAATTGTCGATCATGAACCCGTGTCGAACGGGCATGACGACCTCATCAGGGCGTTGTACCAGGAGTTCGGGTCGAGCCTGATGGCGTTCGTGCTGAAGCTGACCGGTCACGATCGCCAATGGGCCGAGGACGTGGTCCAGGAGACGCTCATCAAGGCGTGGCGCAACGCCGGCAAGCTCGACCGGCAGCCGGAGATGCTGCGCGCCTGGCTGTTCACCGTGGCCAGGCGCATCGTCATCGACGGCTGGCGGAGCCGCAGCGCCCGCCCTCAAGAGGTGGAGGAACTGGAGTCGGATTCGATCGGAGTACCGGACGAATCGGAGAAGACGCTCGCGGCCATGATCGTTTACGAGGCCCTGCGCAATCTTTCCCCGGAACAACGTGAGGCCGTCCAGCAGACCTACCTGCGTGACCGCACCGTGAACGAGGTCGCGGCGACGCTGGGGGTTCCGCCGGGTACGGTGAAATCGCGGATCCACCACGCTGTGCGCGCGCTGCGCAGGGCGCTGCAGGAGCGGGGGTGAGCGAGGTGTCCGGAGCGCCGCACACGGATATCGCCGCCTACGTGCTCGGCGTCCTCGGCGAAGAGGATCACGTCAGGTTCGAGGCGCATCTGCTGGAGTGTCCGGAGTGTCAGGTCGAACTGGTGGAGATGTACCACCTGCCCGACATCCTGGACATGGTCAAGAAGAGCTGGCCGGACCCGCCTGTCAAGGGGCCGGGGCCGCGCGTGCTGCGGATGCTGCTCGCGGACGCCGCCAAGGCGAACCGCCGTCGCCGGATCATCCGGCTCGCGACGGCCGCCGCCGTACTCGTGCTCGTCATCGGCGGACCGCTCGTCGTTCTTTCGCTCACGAACCGTGAACCGGTCATCACGCAGGCCGCGCCCACGGTCGTCACCTCGGTGGTGACGCCGCCGCCGTCGTCGTCCAGGGAGGCGGGCCCGGACGGTGGCGCCGCCCCCTTCGGCTGGTCCGAGGCGGGCAACGCGGTCGCCGCCGAGGTCACGGTCCAGGAGAAGGAGTGGGGCAGCGCCGTCGAGCTCGAACTGCGCGGCCTCACCGGGCCGATGACCTGCCAGCTCTTCGCCTACTCCCGCGGCGGAGAGGCCTACGTCGTCAACAACTGGAGCGTCCCGGCCAAGGGGTACGGGGTTCCCGGTTCCCCGGACCCGCTCGTCATCACCGGTTCGACGGCGTTGCGGAAAGCCGACGTCGAACGTTTCGAGGTGCACAAGCAGGACGGCACCGTGCTGGCCGTCGTGCGCCGGTAACCTTTTTCGATCTTTTTTTGAACCGGTTCCCGGCGGGAACCGTATTCACTGGTAACCGGATCGAAAACCGGCGAATGCGTAACTCATCCGGAAACGAATGAGGTGCAAAATCCATGGCACGAAATCAAGGGCGCCACCGTATCGCCCGCAGGACCAAGATCGCGACCACGTTGCTGGGCCTGTCGATCGCGGTCGGCGGGCTGGTGGTGTCCACCACGACCGGCGACCCCGAACGCGCCTCCGCGGACGAGGCAGACAAGTCGCAGTTCGTGGACATCACCGAGGTGCGGCCGAACGCGGGCAAGCCGCGGCCGGGCCGGAACGCTTCCACGGGCTCGTTCACCGTCGACTGTGGACGGAACGAGAACGGGCATTTCAATCCCGACAACTTCATCGCGCAGCCGGGCATCCGCAACGGCGCGCAGCATCTGCACGACTACGTCGGAAACCTTTCCACGAACGCGGATTCCGACAACGACAGCCTGCTCGGCGCCGGGACCACTTGTGAGAACGGCGACGAATCGACGTACTTCTGGCCGGTGGTCCGGATCGACACCGGGCGGGAGCGGAACGCGGACAACGAGCTCGCCGGCAACGACGGTGAGATCCAGCGCCCCGCGGTCGTCGACATCACCTTCAAGGGCAACGCCCAGGAGAAGGTGCAGGAGATGCCGAAGTTCCTCCGGATCCTTTACGGTGACGCGAAGGTCGCCACGAACGGGCCCGCCAACGCGCGGGAGAGCTGGACCTGCACCGGCTTCGAGAACCGGGTCGTCAAGCAGTACCCGATCTGCCCGGAAGGCAGCGACGTCAAGCGGGTGCACACGTTCCCGAGTTGTCTCGACGGGAACGACATCGACAGCGAAAACCACCGGGACCACATCAAGTACCCCGACGAGAACGGCGAATGCGGGAACGGCCTGACCGCGGTTCCGGAGCTCACCATCTCGCTGACCTACGAGATCCCCCGGCGGATCCAGGTCGATGGACAGTACAAAGTGGACTCTTTCCCCGAAGAGGATCACAACCCCTTCTCCGACCACGACGATTTCGCGAACGTGATGCCGGACAGGATCATGGAACGCCTCGTCGACTGCGTCAACGAAGGTCGCCAGTGCCGCGAATGAGGCGCTGAGCGACCACCCCGGACGTCCTCGGCTCACTCCGACGGCCGAGGCGGTTCAACGCCAACGAGCACCGGCGAACAGGAGGAAGATACTCCGGCCCGGCGGGTCCCCCCTACACCTCACCCACCCGCCGGGCCGGCCCTACTCGAAACGATCGACACAACTGAAGAACACTCCGCCATCGCTTTACCCGCCCTGCCGGCGGCTTCCCGGAGAAGCCCGCCGGCAGGGCACTTTCGGTAGGTTGGCGGCATGGGTGAGCAAAAGGACCGCATGCTGCGCGGCGAGCTGTACCGGGACAACGACCCCGAACTGGTCGCGGACCGCAGGCGCGCGCAGGCGCTTGTGGACCGTTTCAACGGCACGGGCGCCGAGGAGACCGGTGAGCGGGACACGGTTTTGCGCGAGCTGCTGGGAAAACTCGGTGAGGGTTCCTGGATCATGCCGCGGTTCCAGTGCGACTACGGCTATCTGATCGAGATCGGCGCCAACAGTTTCCTCAACTACGACGCGATCCTTCTCGACTGCGCCCCGATCAAGATCGGTTCGGACTGCTCGATCGGACCGCGCTGCCAGCTGCTGACCGCGCTGCATCCCATGGAGGACCACGAACTGCGGCGGGAGCGCTGGGAGTCGGCCGCGCCGATCACGATCGGGGACAACGTCTGGTTCGGTGGCGGTGTCATCGTCTGCGCCGGGGTGACCATCGGGGACAACACGGTGGTGGGTGCGGGCAGCGTCGTCACGCGAGACCTGCCGTCGAAGGTGTTCGCCGCGGGCAACCCGGCCCGCGTCATCCGGGAGCTCTGAGGCTCGGGCGCAAGGGGACCTTTCCCGCTTCTCACGTGGTCACTGTTCCCAATGTCGCATTTGAGACGCTCAGCGTCACCAATGAGGCATTGGGGACACCGACGCCGTGGCTGAAGGGGACCTTCACCGCGTCGCACGCGGTCAAGGGAGCTTTGCTCGCATCGCATGCGGGGAAAGTCCCCTTCAACCTCAGGACCAGGTGCGGCAGCGCGGCGTCAGTGAATCGAGAGACATGGCCTGGTCCCGTGCCCGCTCACTGGTCCACCGGCGTGATCCTGGTACGCCTGCTGTGCTCGAACACCATGGAGGTGCGCACGTCCGCCACCTCCGGGCGCTCGGTCAGTTTGTCGATCACGAAGGCGTAGAGGCTGTCGTTGTCCGGGACCGCGACATGCAGGATGAAGTCCTCGGTCCCGGTGGTCACGTAGAGCCCGACGAGGTCGGGCAGCGCGTTGACCCAGTTCCGGAAGCCTTCGATGTTCCGTCGCGAGGGCGGCCGCACCCGCACCGCGATGAGCGCCTGCACCCCGCGGCCGATCGACGGCAGATCGACGTCCAGCAGCGCGCCCCGGATCACGCCGCGTTCCCGCAGACCACGGGTGCGGTCCAGCGCGGTGGTCGGCGAAACCCCCACCGCGGCGGCCACCTCGCGGTTGGTCTTCCGTGCGTCCGACTGCAATTGCGCCAGGATCGCCTTATCAAGTTCGTCCAGCCGCGCCATCTCGGACCTTCCACCGTATTAAGTACGAACACGGTGGACTGTACTCGTATGTCCTCTTAGCTTGGCCTTGTTCATCCGTTGATGTGAGCAGGAGTCCAGCTGAATGTCCGAGTACGGTACGGCCATCGGGTTCGCCCCCGACGAGATCGACTTCACCGCGTCCACCCGAGCCGCCAGGCTGAAATGGGTCATCGTGGTCAACAGCGAGCTGCCGCCCGGTCGCGCGGTCAACGCGGCGGTCTGCACCGCCGTCGCCACGACGAAGGCCGTGACAGGTCTCTTGGGTGACGAAGCGGTCGACGTCGACGGCGAGCACTACACGGGCTTGCCGTGGGTCGGTTGCTCGATCCTGACGGCCGACGCCGAGAAGCTGCGGGCCGTCCGCGCGAAGGCCGCGGCCTCGCCGGGCTGTCACGTCGCCGACATGCCCGGGGTCGCCCAGCAGATCCGCGTCTACACCGATTTCCTCGCGACGATGAAAGAGATCCCGACCGAGGAGATGGAGTTCTGCGCGGTCGGCATCGTCGGACCCCGCAACCGGATCGACAAGCTGGTCGGGAAGCTGCCCCTGATGGCGTGAGGCTCAGCCGTCGAGCAGGTCCCGCAGCGCTTCGGTGAACTGGGCGGGGTTCCGCTGCGGCGCGAGATGCGCCCCGGGCACCTCCGTGAACGGCAAGCCCAGTTCCAGCGCGAGGATCTTCGCGGGCTGGTAGTGGTAGTGACCCCGGCTGCCGACACCCGCGACGGGGAAGATCTCGGTCCTGGCCCTCCGCAGCGCCCGCAGGTCGGGAAGGTAGTCGAGGATCTCGGCCAGCTCGCGGGCGAACAGCCGTTTCCAGTCGTCCTCGTTCGGCAGCCGGATCGCGCGCAGTTCGGGCAGCGCGGCACCGGCGATACCGTCGGTGAACCGTTTGAACGCCCCCATCAGATCGCCCGCCTGCGCGAGCCGTACCTGCGCGTTGGCCTCGTCGAGCCAGCCGAGCGCGTCCGGGAGCAGCTGGACGGCGGGCGGTTCGTGCGCGACCAGGACGCTCGCCGCGTCCGGGTAGCGGGCGACGAGGTCGAGGCCGATGAGGGCGCCCGCGCTGGTCCCGAACACGCTCGCGGGCCCGCCGCCGACGTGCTGGAGGACGGCGTGGGCGTCGTCGGCCTGCTTCGGCACGCTGACCGGCCCGGTGCTGGTGTCGGTACTGCGGAAGTGGCCGCGCCGGTCGTAGGTGACGACGGTGTGGTCGTCGGCGAGCAGCTTCGTCATCGCCCGGAAGGTGTCCGCCGAGCCCAGCCCACCGGCGATCAGGAGCAGAAGCGGCCCTTCGCCGGTACTGCGGACGTACAGCTCACCGTCCTCGACCGGACAACGACTCTCCGAGATCATGGCCGAAGTCAAGCACAGCGCGCTCGGTCCTTCACTCGGAGGCCAGCCGCCGAAGGGCGTCGGTGGCGTCGGCCACGATCGTCTCGATCAGCTCGCCGACCGCGGGCAGGTCGTCCAGCAGGCCGACGACCTGCCCGGACGCCAGCACCCCGGCGGTCCGATCGCCCTCGACCAGACCGGCGCGCAGCAACATCGGCGTGTTGGCGGCCATCAGCACCTGTGACCACGTCCGGTCGCCGCCCCGTTTCATCCGCAGGCCCTCGGTGGCCAGCGAGCGCCACGACAGCCCGCTCAGCTTCCGGAACTTCGCGGCGTTGCGGACCGACCTGGCGAGCCCGCTCACCGGACCGGCGGATTCGAGCGCGTCGACCAGTTCCGTGCGCAGGACGCGATGCGGCATCCCGTCCACCTTGCGGGTGACGACGGTGCCGTTGAGGTCGTGGGCGAGGTACGCCCGCTTGATCTCGTCGGGGACGGTGCTTTCCTTCGTCAGGAGGAACCGGGTGCCCATGGCGACCCCCGCCGCGCCGTAGGCCAGCGCGGCGGCCAGCCCCCGGCCGTCGAAGAAGCCGCCGGCCGCGACCACCGGGATGTCGACGGCGTCCAGCACCGACGGCAGCAGCAGTGTCGTCGCGACCCCGCCGGTGTGCCCGCCGCCCTCGCCACCCTGCACGATGACGGCGTCGGCGCCCCAGCCCGCGACCTTTTCCGCGTGCCTGGCCGCGCCGACCGAGGGGACGACGAGGACGCCGTGATCCTTCAGCCGCGCGATCATGTCCTTCTTCGGCGCGAGCGCGAAGGAAGCGACCTTGACTTCCTCGGTGATGAGCAGTTCGACCCGGCGCCCGGCGTCTTCGGCGTCCGCGCGGAGATTCACCCCGAAGGGCCGCGACGTGCGGCTCTTGACCTCCTTGATCGCCGCCGCCAGTTCGTCGTAGGTCATCGTCGCGGAGGCGAGGATGCCGAGGCCGCCCGCTTCCGCCGTCGCGGACACCAGCCGCGGCCCGGCGACCCAGCCCATGCCGGTCTGCACGACCGGGTGCCGGATGCCCGCCAGTTCGGTCAGTGCGGTCTTCACGACGGGACTTCCTTGTCCCGCGACGACTTCGGGTCGAGGCTGGTCCGGATCAAAAGCAGTTCGGCCTCGGTCGGCAGGCGGGTTTCCGTGACGTCGTCGGTGATCAGCGGGAACGACGTCGCCTCGACGACCTCGTCCACGGAAACCCCCGGATGCACGGAAAGCAGCCTCGGCGCGTGGTCTTCCCCGCCGAAGTCCAGGACGCCGAGGTTGGTGACGACGCGGTGGACGTCGTGATGCCGCAGGCCGGCCTCGCGCGCCCTGGCGTAGCCGACGCCGGACACGATGTCGACCCGATCGACGAAGACCCGCTTGCTGTGCCGGGGGACCCAGTAGCTCGTGCGATGGTTGGCGGTGTTGCCCGGCCCGCCGCGCACGCCGAGAAGTTGTTTCTTGGGCTGGGAATGCTCGCCGATCGCCGAGATGTTCTGGTTGCCCTCGCCGTCGATCTGGTTCGCGCCCATCACCACGTGACGTTTTCCGCGCGGCACCACGGTGTCGAGGACCTTGCGGAACGGTTGCCAGCCTTCGACGACGGCGTCGGGCGTCATCAGGTACGCCTCGCCGTCGGACAGCAGGATGTCCGGTTCGAACGTCAGCCTGGCGAGCCTGGCGCCCAGCGACGGGACGAAACCCATGGGGCTCACCACGATCTCGCCGTCACCGCGGAACAACTCGGCGCAGGCGACGACCGCCACTTCGGCACGACTGATGTCACTCACGCGGACTCCCCGAACTCGGCGACGGCCTTCTGGTACTGCGCTTCGTCCCCGGACAGGAACCTGTCGACGAAGTCCGGCCACGCGTCGAGATCCTTGGCGGCCTGGGCGTAATGACGCTGGAAACGTTCGTCGCGTCCGTAGTCCGGGACGGCGGTGGTGAAATGCGCGCCGTTCGGCGTTTCGGCGACCCCGGTGACGAGCATGCGGCTCAGCAGCAGGCTCTGCACCGGCCCCGCTTCGGCGAGTTCCGCGGTCTCCACGATCTTTTCCGTTGACACGTAACACTTGTCGGCGGCGAGCGCGAACAGTTCGTCGAAGTAGGGATCCGGGCCGAGGTACTGCGCGTTGCCGCGGGCGTCGGCGCGGTTGAGATGGACGAAGGCCGCGTCGAGTTCGAGCGCGGGCACCGCCAGCAGTTCCTCGGCGTCGTCGTAGGGCGACCGGACGACGCGCAGCGACGGGTTCAGGTCCATGACCCCCGAGCCGAGGCCCGCGCGCGTCGGCAGGAACGGAAGTCGTTGCGCGGCGGCGGAAAGGCCGGTCCCGAAGACACCTTCGTCGTACTCGGTGACGGTGATCGCGCCGGATTCCCGCACCCGGGAGAACCACGGGTCGTAGGGGATCGTGTCGAGGGTGACGAAGCCGAAGACGAGGTGCTTGATCTTGCCCGCCGACGCCAGCAGTCCGACGTCCGGACCGCCGTAGGAGACCACGGTGAGATCCTTGACCGGCGAACGCAGGATCGCGCGCACCAGCGCCATGGGCTTGCGCCGGGAACCCCAGCCGCCGATCCCGATCGTCATGCCGTCCTCGAGTTCGGCGACGATCTCGTCCGGCGTCATCCGCTTGTCGGCCATCACTTCCCCTTACCGTCCAAGAACTCCTGGCGCGCACCGTCGGAGACGCCCGCCAGGTTGAGTTCGAAGGTGAATCCCTGCTCGAACCGGTAACTGCGGTGGACAGGCTGGACGTCGATGCCGTTGATGGCCTGTTTCGCGGCGCGGATCACGCGGGTGTCCTTCGCCGCGATCTGCCGCGCCACGCCGAGCGCGGTCTCGTCGAGCTCGTCGGGCGAGACCACAGCGTAGACCGAACCGTGGTGGTGCAGCTGGGCCGCGGTGATCGTCGAAGCCGTGTAGTACAGCGCCCGCATCAGGTGCTGGGGGACCAGCCGCGCGAGATGGGTCGCCGCGCCCAGCGCCCCGCGATCGACCTCGGGGAGCCCGAAGGTCGCGTCCTCGCTGGCGATCACGATGTCCGCGTTGCCGACCAGGCCGACGCCACCGCCGAGGCAGAAGCCCCGCACCGCGGCGATCACCGGGACCGCGCAGTCGTACACGGCGGAGAACGCCGCCGCGCAGCCCTCGTTCGCGCCGATCAGCGCGCCGTATCCCGGATCGCGCTGGATCTCCTTGATGTCGACCCCGGCGTTGAACCCGCGGCCCTCCGCGCGCAGCACCACGACATGCGTCGCGGGATCCCGCCCGGCGTCGGTGAGGGCGGAAGCGAGGGCGAACCAGCCTTTCACGCTCAGCGCGTTCACCGGGGGCGCGTCGACCGTGACCACGGCGATGCCGGGCTCCGGTGAGTGGGTGGAAACGGTCATCTTGCACCCTTCTCGGCTACCAAACCTAGCACTTGCTTGGTACGTTAGCAGGACGTCCGGCCCGGGTACAGCGACCGTGAAGGAGGACCGGCATGACACTCGAACTCCGGCTCGACGGTGCCGTGGTGCTGGTGACCGGCGGGGTACGCGGCGTCGGCGCCGGTGTCACCAGGACTTTTCTGCGGGCCGGCGCCGAGGTCGTCACCTGCGCCCGCACCGAACCGGAGCGGCCGGTGTGCGCCGGAGACAGGGCGTCGACCTTCATCTCCTGCGACGTCCGCGACCCGAAAGAGGTCGACGCGCTCATCGAGGAGGTCGTCCGGCGGCACGGCAGGCTCGACGTCGTGGTCAACAACGCGGGTGGCGCGCCGTACGCGAAGGCGTCGGACGCGTCACCGCGGTTCCACGAGAAGATCGTCGCGCTGAATCTGCTGGCGCCACTGACCGTCGCCCGCGCGGCGAACGCGCTCATGCAACGCCAGGACGGTGGCGGCGTCATCGTGAACATCAGCAGTGTCAGCGCGACGAGACCGTCGCCGGGGACGGCGTCCTACGGCGCGGCGAAAGCGGGCCTGGACAACCTGACCGCGACGCTCGCCGTCGAGTGGGCGCCGAAGGTGCGGGTCAACGCGCTCGACGTCGGCATGGTGCGGACGGAACACTCGCATCTGCATTACGGAGACGAGGCGGGGATCGCGGCCGTGGGCGCGACAGTCCCGTTAGGACGGTTGGCCGAGCCGGACGAGATCGGTTCCTGTGCGGTGTTCCTGGCGTCTCCGCTGGCCTCCTATGTCAGCGGGGCCTGCCTGACCGTGCACGGCGGGGGAGAGCTGCCCGCTTTCCTCGCCGCTTCCAATTCCGTGGCAACAGAACGAAAGGAGCCGGTGTGAGCGGGATCGCCGACGGCCGGATCGTGGTGGTGACCGGGGCCGGTCGAGGCATCGGACGGGCGCACGCGCTGGCGTTCGCCGCCGAGGGCGCGCGGGTGGTGGTGAACGACCTCGGCGCCGGGATCGACGGTAGCGGCGGGTCGGCGGGGCCGGCGCAGGACGTCGTCGACGAGATCGAGGCGCTCGGCGGCAAGGCGGTGGCGAACACCGACGACATCGCGTCCTGGGACGGCGCCGCGGCGCTGGTGCGGACAGCCGTCGAAACCTTCGGCGGGCTGGACGTCCTGGTCAACAACGCCGGGTTCCTGCGCGACCGGATGCTGGTCAACCTCGGCGAGGACGAATGGGACGCTGTCATCCGCGTCCACCTCAAAGGCCATTTCGCGCCGACGCGGCACGCCGCCGAGTACTGGCGAGCCGAGGCGAAGGCGGGCCGGACGCGGACAGCGCGGGTGATCAACACCAGCTCCGGGGCGGGGCTGCTCGGCAGCGTCGGGCAGGGGAACTACTCGGCCGCGAAGTCCGGGATCCTCGGGCTCACGCTGGTCGCCGCGACCGAATTCGCGCGCTACGGCGTCACGGTGAACGCGATCGCTCCGGCCGCCCGCACCCGGATGACCGAAGAGGCGTTCGCCGACGACATGGCCGCGCCGGAGGCCGGTTTCGACGCCATGGCACCGGAAAACGTGTCGCCGCTGGTGGTGTGGCTCGGCAGCGAGGAGTCGTCCGGGGTGACCGGGCGGGTGTTCGAGGTCGACGGCGGACGCGTGTCGATCGCGCAGGGCTGGCGGCATGGCGCGGTGCGGGACAAGGGATCGCGGTGGTCGCCCGCCGAGCTCGGGCCGGTGGTGAGCGAGTTGCTCGCGGAGGCTCCGGTGCCCGAAAGTGTTTACGGCGCTTAGGGACCGGGGCTGAAGGACGCTTTCCCCACATGCCATGCGGGTAAAGCGCCCTTCACCGCGTGGGATGCGGGGAAAGTCCCCTTCAGTCGCGCCTAGGCGTCCCGCGCCAGGTCCCGTGTCTCAGGCCACGGCTGGAACCCACCCGACTTGTAGGTCGTCACGGCGGCGACGTTGGAACTGGGCGTGTTCACGACCGCGCTCGACGAGCCGAGCTCCCGGAGCGCGGCCGCCGCGGCGACGGTGATCGCCCGGCCGTAGCCGTGACCGCGCTGGTCCCGGTGCACGCCCATCGGTTCGAGCAACCCTGGCTTGCCGGGACCGGCCGACCATACGGCCACCGCCGCGACGGCGGCCCCTCGGTCGTCATAGCCGAGCAGGCACCGGGCATCGGCGAACGCCGGCCCGGCCGCCATCGTCCGCCACTTCTCGGCGGTGAACGTCGAGCCGTTGAACGCCGTCCCGATGACTTCGGCCCACGCGGCCGCCAGGTCTGCTCCGACCGTCTCGATCCGCAGGTCCGGCGCCTTCACCGGCTCGGTGAGGTCGAGGCTCAGCGGCGTCCACGGCTCTTCGTCGTCGACGTGCCAGCCGTGTCCGGGCAGCACTTCCTGAAGCAGCGCGTCCGGCGGAGCCTCGACGAAGACGTTCCCCTCGGGCAGGACACCGCGCTCCGGGGAGGCCACGTCTTCGGCCACTCGCCGAGCCAGTTCCTCGTCGCGGCGGACGTCCGGCGCGGTCGTGAACCGCAGGAGGTCGGCTCCGTCCAGGAACCCGACGGCGAGGATCCGGCCGTCCCGGCGCCAGATCCGGACCGCCGCGGCCGTCTCCTCCGGTCCCTTGCGCCAGAACCAGCCGAGGTCACCGGGATGCAGTTGCCAGGCCACCCCATCGGACTGCCACTCCCGTAGCTCGGCCACGGCCTCTTCAAGGCCGTCGATGCCCGGCTTCTCCACAGTGATCGCCATGCCCGTGATCACACACCACCCGGCGACGAGCCGCATCCGGTTTTCGGCGGGGGCCAAGATGGGGAGGTGAAGTCACTTCAGCGCCGTCTATGGGAAGCGGTCGAGCCGCTGCACGCCGTCGTCTACTTCGCGCCGGAAACGGCGGCCGCGGCCAAGGCGGTGGGCCTGCCGAGCTGGTGGATGGGCTACTTCGCCGGCCGGGTCGCGCCGCTCGGGCCGCTGCCGGAACCACCCGCGACCGCGATGCTCTTCGGGTTCGCCCCGCGCATGGTGGCGCGATCCCTGCCCGACGCGTGGCAGTACGCCGAGCCCGCCGTCGTGCTCCAGACCCGGATGGACGCCGTCGAGGTCGCCCTGAAGCGGCTCCTGCCCGCCGGCGCGCCTTTCGAAGAACTCGCCGAGCTGCTCGAACTGGCTGTCACAGGCTGCGACTACGCGGCCAGGCCACTCGCCGCCGCCTGGTCCTCGGTCGCCCGGCCCGCGACACCGATCGGGAGGATCTGGCTCGCGGCGACGGTGCTGCGCGAACATCGCGGGGACGGTCACGTGCTTTCCGCCGTCGCCGCCGGGCTGCGCGGGCTCGACACCACGTTGACCCACATCGGCAGCGGGGCGGTGACGCGCGAGGTTCTCCAGAGCAACCGCGGCTGGTCCGACGAGGATTGGGACGAGAGCGTCGCGCGGCTGGCCGGACGGGGCATCCTTGACGGCGACCTGAAGCTCACCGAGCCAGGAATCGTTCTGCGCCAACGGATCGAGGACGACACCGACCGCCTCGCCACCGGTCCTCTCGACGCGCTGGGGGAGGACGGCGCCGCGGAGGTGGTGCGGATCGCCGTCCCGTTGAGCCGCCGGATCTTCGACGCCGGGGCGATCCCGCTGCCGAATCCGATGGGGGCACCGCGACCCTGAGCTCTCGAAACTGTCGGACCCCGGTGGGATGCTTTTCCGCATGGCGACGTGGCAGCAGTTCAGTGAAGAGGCACCCGCGCTGGCGGAGAAGATCAAGGAGCGGTTCACCGCGGCGAAGTCGCACGTGCTGGCGACGGTCCGGCGGGACGGTTCGCCCCGGGTCAGTGGCAGTGAGGTCGATTTCCGCGAACAGGACCTGCTGATCGGTTCGATGATCAACGCGATGAAGGCGAAGGACCTGCGACGTGACGGCAGGTTCGCGATCCACGCCGCCTCGGCGATCGACGAGGGCGGCGCGGACGCGAAAGTGTCGGGAAACGCCGTCGAGATCACCGATCCGGCGGAGGTCGCCCGCCTTCAGGGTGACGACGGAGAGGCCCACGTGTTCCGCCTCGACCTCACCGAGGTCGTGCTGACCTGGGTCGAGGGCAACACCATCTATTTCGACTTCTGGAAGGAGGGCCAGGGGAGCAAACGGCTCGCGAGGCCGGACAACGGTCCGGTGGTCGAGGTCGCCTTGGGTCAGGCCTGAGCGGTGAGGTGGTTCCCTTGAGGGCCAAGTCAAACGTGTCCTGGCGGGCGGCGAGTCCGTGAAGGCATCCTTCGCGTCAAGCCCTGCCGGGTTCTGGCGCCTCCGGCCGCGCTTCGGGATGTCTCAAAGGGAGCCTTCGAGACACGACCCCCAAGTCCACCTGATCCCAGGGTGCGCCCAATGTGGCATGGGGGACACTCGACGTCCCCAATGCCACATTGGGCGCACACCTCGACGGCACGACACGTTCGCCTTGCCGTACCTCTTGCTAGATCCGTTCGATGATCGTGCCGGTGGACAGCGCGCCGCCGGCGCACATCGTCACCAGCGCGGTGCTCGCGTCACGGCGCTCCAGTTCGTGCAACGCCGTGGTCAGCAGGCGGGCGCCGGTGCTGCCGACGGGATGCCCGAGGGCGATCGCGCCACCGTTCACGTTGACCTTGTCCTCGTCGGGCCGGTGCACCCGTTGCCACGAAAGCACAACTGAAGCGAAGGCCTCGTTGACTTCGAAGAGGTCGAGGTCGCCGATGGTCATCCCGGCCTTGGCCAGGACGCGTTCGGTCGCCTGCACGGGGCCGTCGAGGTGGTAGTACGGCTCCGCGCCGACCAACGCCTGCGAGACGATCCGCGCCCGGGGCTTCAGGCCCAGTGCCTTGGCCCGGTCCGAGTCCATCAGGAGGAGCGCGGCGGCGCCGTCGGAGATCTGCGAAGACGTGCCGGCCGTGTGCACGCCGCCTTCGAGGACGGGCTTGAGCTTGGCGAGCCCCTCGACGGTCGTCTCACGCAGGCCCTGGTCGCGGGTCACGAGCCGCGTCTCGCCGGTCGGGGTGCCGTCCTCGCCGAGTACGGGGGCCTTCACCGCGACGACCTCGCGGTCGAAGTGCCCGGCCGCCCACGCGGCGGCGGCCTTGGCCTGCGACGCCGTCCCGAACCGGTCGACGTCGGGGCGGGTGATCAAGCGGCGTTCCGCGATCCGCTCGGCCGCGCCGTACTGGTTCGGCATGTCGATCGACCACGACCCGGGCCGCGGCGTGCCGATGCCTTCGCCTCGGTTCGCGCCCAGCGGTACCCGGCTCATCGCCTCGACACCGCAGGAGATCCCCGCGTCGATCGCCCCGGCCGCGATGAGACCGGCGATCAAGTGGGTCGCCTGCTGCGCGGAGCCGCATTGGGCGTCGATGGTCGTCGCGCCCGTGGTCTCGGGGAGCCCGGCGTGCAGCCACGCCGTCCGCGTGACGTTGCCCGCCTGCTCACCGGCCTGGGTCACGGCACCGCCGATGGCCTGTTCGACCAGCTCGGGAGCGAGTCCCGCGCGTTCGAGCAAGGCGCGCTGCGCCGCGCCGAGGATCTCGGCGGCGTGCAGACCCGCCAAGTGGCCCCCGCGCTTGCCGACAGGGGTGCGGACCGCCTCGACGATCACCGGACTACCCACGTTCGCCTCCTGGGAAACACTGTTCACTACCGAGAAAAGTAGAACACGTTCTTGATTTGAGCAAGCCACCCCAGGGTTGGCCTGTTTTTGATCACTGGTCGCGGTTTCCGCTTCTCGCTGGGATTCCTTGATCGAGCCCGGTTGAGTTAACGGGTTTCACTAAAACTCTTCACGTGACGGACGCCATATGCTTCAATCGGGTCTAGAACGTGTTTCATTGGCGAACCGCGTAGGAGGTAGCCCGTGGCCGCTCCCCTGATCCCCGCCGGTTTCGATTTCACCGATCCGGATCTGTACGCCACCAGACTGCCTCTGGCGGAGTTCGCGGAACTCCGTCGCACGGCACCGGTCTGGTGGAACCCCCAGCCGCACAACACCGCGGGCTTCCGCGATGACGGCTACTGGGTGGTCAGCCGGCTCGAAGACGTCAAGGCGGTGTCGAGGGACAGCGAGCTGTTCTCCTCCCGGGAGAAGACCGCGATCATCCGCTTCGACGAGCACATGACCGACGACAGCCTCGAAGCCAACCGGCTGGTCCTGCTCAACATGGACGCCCCGCAGCACACGAAACTGCGGCGGATCGTGTCGAAGGGCTTCACGCCGAGGTCGATCGCGAAGCTCGAGGACACCCTGCGCGACCGCGCGGAGCGGATCGTCAGCGAGGCCAAGAAGAAGGGCTCCGGTGACTTCGTCGTCGACGTCGCGTGCGAACTTCCCTTGCAGGCCATCGCCGAACTGATCGGCATCCCGCAGGAAGACCGGTTGAAGATCTTCGACTGGTCCAACCAGATGGTGTCCTACGACGACCCCGAGTACGAGGTCGAACCGCTCGCCGCGTCGGCGGAGATCGTCGGCTATGCCTGGAACATGGCCGAAGAGCGGCGAAAGTGCCCGATGGACGACATCGTCACGAAGCTGGTGCAGGCCGACGTCGACGGCGAATCGCTGGCGTCCGACGAGTTCGGGTTCTTCGTCATCCTGCTCGCCGTCGCGGGCAACGAGACGACGCGCAACGCGATCACCCACGGCATGAAGGCCTTCCTGGACCACCCCGATCAGTGGGAGCTGTACAAGAAGGAACGGCCGAAGACCGCGCCGGACGAGATCGTCCGCTGGGCCACCCCGGTGGTCGCCTTCCAGCGCACCGCGACCAGGGACACCGAACTCGGCGGGCAGCGCATCCGCAAGGGCGACCGGGTCGGGATGTTCTACAGCTCGGCGAACTTCGACCCGGATCACTTCGACCAGCCGGAGAAGTTCGACATCCTCCGCGAGGACAACCCGCACGTCGGCTTCGGTGGCACGGGATCGCACTACTGCATCGGCGCGAACCTCGCACGGCTGGAGATCGACCTGATCTTCAACGCCATCGCCGACGTCATGCCGAACATCTCCGAGGTCTCCCAGCCGGACCGCCTCCGGTCGAGCTGGCTCAACGGGATCAAGCACTACCAGGTCCGTTACGCCTGATCGGCCCGGAGCGGCGCGGTGGGGCACCATGGGGCCATGGGTCCCCACGTACAGGTCGATGTCGAAATGTCCTTCCGGGTCACGAAACCCGGCCCCGCCGCGTTCGTGGTCGCGTTCGCCGGCGGGGCCGACCAGGAGGAGTTCGCCTATCCCGCGCCGCCACGCCAAGTGGCGTTCGAACACGGGACCCGCGCCCAGGTGCTGGATCTCCCGGAGGGCGAGCACGTCGTGCGGTACCGGGCCGGACGCGCGCTCGGTCAGGCCGACGCCGAGCGCGCCGGCCTGGAGGACGTGATCCGCTACACCAGGCCCAGCCGGTACTGCCCTTCGGACCGGATGGGCGGGCTGGCGCTGTCCCGCTTCGGCGACCTGCCCGACGCGCGCACCCAGGTCGAGGCGATCGTCCGGCACGTGGGCGAGCACCTGTCCTATGTGGTCGGTTCCGGTTCCCCGACCGACGACGCCGTGGACACCTACCTCGCCGGGGAAGGGGTATGCCGCGACTACGCGCACGTGTGCATCTCGCTGTGTCGCGTGCTCGACATCCCCGCCAGGTTCGCCGCGGTCTACGCGCCCGGACTGTCCCCAATGGACTTCCACGCCGTGTTCGAGGCCGCGATCGACGGCCGCTGGTACGTGTTCGACGCCACCGGTCTCGCACCGAGGCAGAGCCTGAGCCGGATCGCGACCGGGCGGGACGCCGCCGACACCGCGTTCCTCTCCACCCTCGGCTGTGAACTGGACTTTCTCGGCAACACCGTGCTGGCGACCGCGGGCCCGTCGCTGCCGGAGGACGACGGCTCGGAGCTGATCGCGCTCGCCTGATCGCGTGTTGCCCACGAGCCGTGACCTGCCTGAGGTAGACATTGGCGTGTGAGGGAGAAGCGAACACCGACGAAATGGCAGCGGCTGCGTGCCCGCTACCGCTGGCTGGACCATGTGGCGCGGGCGGTGAACCGCTACATCGAGTACGGCGGGTACCACTACGTCGCGTCGATCACCTACTTCAGCCTGTTCTCGCTGGTGCCCATCCTCATGGTCGCGGTGTCGGTGGCCGGCTTCGTGCTGGCGAGCCAGCCGCAGCTGATCGAGTCGATGCTGAACGCGATCACCGGCACGCTGCCCGGCGGGCTCGGCGACAAGGCGGGGGAGCTGCTCACCGGTTTCGTGGAACAGCGCACCAGCGTCGGGCTCATCGGTCTGATCATCGGGTTGTACTCCGGCTGGAACTGGATGAACTCGCTGCGGGACGCGCTCACCGCGCTGTGGGGCCAGAACCGGTCGGATCTGCCGTTGCTGCGCACGATCGCCGCGGACCTGCTCGCGCTGCTCGGTCTCGCGTCCGCGCTGCTGCTCTCCTTCGCCATCACCATCTCCGGGTCCGCGCTCGGCCGGTACCTGCTGGGGCTGGCGGGTGTCGACGACACCGCGTGGGGGCACAACGTGCTGTCGGCGATCTCGATTCCGCTGGCCCTGCTGGCCAACTGGCTCGTGTTCCTCTGGGTGCTCACCCGGCTGCCGCGGAAACCCGTCGGGGTCCGCAGCGCGATGCGCGGCGCTGTCGCGCTCGCCGTGGGTTTCGAACTGCTGAAGCAGGCCGGTGGGATCTACCTGCGCTTGATCGGGAACTCGCCGACCGGGGTCGCGTTCGGCTCCATCATCGGTCTGATCTTCTTCATCTCGCTGGTGGCGAGGATGCTGGTGTTCGTCACGGCCTGGACGGCGACCGCGCGCGACGCCCCGCCGGACCCGGTCAAGCCGCCGCCTCCCGTGGTGGTCCGGCCGGTGGTGGAGCACCCCGACCGGCACGGCCTCAAGCCGGCGCTGGTCGGTGCGGTGACCGGGGTGGTCGCGACCTTGGCCGCGCAACGCCTCCGGCCGCGCCGCCGAAGCTAGCCTCACCTCTCGCGTGTGTCATGAGGGGTGGGGCGGGCAACGAGTATATAGTCTGGGGGCCCCCCAAGTCCTAGGAGGAAGAAAAAAAAAAGAGAGCCCCCGAACA
>NZ_JBHXJK010000049.1:22586-61190 GCF_042723255.1 Amycolatopsis thailandensis | reverse complement strand
CTGTTTTTTTTTTTCGTCTTCTCCGTCCTCTCTCCCCAATCCGCGGTGGGGGTTTCCCAAACCCATTTTACTTTAAATTCTCCCCCCAGATGGTGGATCCCGCGACACCGACATCGGTGCGGTGAAAGCGAAAAGGACGGAGCCCCGGACCCCGCAGCGGGTCCGGGGCTCCGCGGCGGCAGGACCAAGCCGCCGGGAAAGCCCTTCCGCCGCCGATGGGGGGAGCAGCGACGGAAGGGCGGGTCACTTCGCGACGAGCGCCGCCTCGTGGGCCGAAAGCGCCGTCTGCACGACGGTCGTGCCGCGCCGCGTGGCGTACTGCGCCCGCCCGGGGGTCAGGACGCGCGGCCGCACCTCGCCGAACACGATGCCTTCCGAGAGCGGGCACGAAAGCAGCATCATCGGCGTGTTGACCTCGACGAGCCGCCGCAGCAGCGGGTCGTTCGCGCCGCGGCCGATGCCGTTGGCGCCGCGGGCCACGATCAGGTGCAGGCCCAGCGCGTTGCCCTGCGCCAGCGGGTCGAACAGTTGCTGGAACAGGGAGTTCGACGACGACGCCACCATGTCGTAGTCGTCGATGAGCACGAACACCTGCGGTCCGGTCCACCAGTCGCGCAGCCGCAAGCGCGCCGGGGTGATGTCCGGGCCGGGCATCCGGGTCTGCACCGCCCGCGCGACACCGTCGATCATGTCGTGCACCGAATCCCCCGACACCGCGTAACCCAGCTGATAGTCCTTGGGGACGGCGTCGTACAGGCCACGGCGGTAGTCGACGGTGATGATCCGCGCCTCCTGCGGGGTGTACCGCCGCGTGATGCCGTCGATCACCAGCCGCAGCAGGTTCGTCTTCCCGGATTCCACGTCGCCGACGACCATCAGGTGCGGGTTGTCCTCGAAGTCGTGCCACAGCGGTTCGAGCCGCTGGTCGTCCAGGCCGAGCGCGACGCGCACGTCCGCGTCCGGCTCGGGGAGTTCGGCCCGGTCCAGGACCGGCGGCAGCATCCGGACCGGCGGAGCGGACGCGCCGGGCCACGCCGCGACGATCCGGTCCACCAGGACCTCGACGTGTTCGGCGACGTCGCGGTCCACCCCGTCGATGGACGGCAGCGCGGTGAGGAAGTGCAGTTCCTTGTCGGTCAGGCCGCGGCCGGGGATCTTCGGCACGGTCGCCGCCGCGCGCATGTTGATCACCGAATCGACCGGGTCGCCGAGCCGCAGTTCGAGCTGCGTCCCGACGAGATCCCGGACCGCGCTGATGATCTCGCTCCACCGGCTCGACGCCAGCATCAGGTGGATGCCGTAGTTGAGCCCGCGCGAGGCCAGCTCGACGAACGTCGGCAGCAGGTCCATGAAGTCCTGCCGGATCGTGGACCAGCCGTCCACCACCAGGAAGACGTCGCCGTGCCGCTGGTCGGCGAACTCGCCCGCCGCCCGTTTGCGCCGGTAGGTGGCCATCGAGTCGATGTCGTTGTCGGTGAAGAACCGCTCCCGGCGGGTCAGCAGCGCGGTGACCTCGCCGATGGTCCGGTGGATGCGTTCGACGTCCAGCCGTCCGGTCACCCCGCCGACATGCGGGAGTTTCCGCAGGCTGGTCAGCGTTCCGCCACCGAAGTCGAGGCAGTAGAACTGGACCTCGGCCGGGGTGTGGGTCAGCGCCAGCGCGGTGATGAGGGCCCGCAGGGCCGTGCTCTTGCCGCTCTGCGGCCCGCCGACGATCGCGACGTGCCCGTCACTGCCGGCCAGGTCGACGAGCAGCGGATCCCTGGCCTGCTCGAACGGCCGGTCGATCAGTCCGATCGGGACGGTCAGCGCGCCCCGGCCGGGCCAATCCCGTGCGGTGAGGCCGTATTCGGCGGTCTCCACCAAAGGCGGCAGGAGTTCGTCGAGGGAACTGGGCGCGTCCAGCGGCGGCAGCCAGACCTGGTGCGCGGGCGGACCGGCGTCGCGAAGCCGGTCGACGGCCAGTTCCAGCAGGCTCGGCACCGAACCCTCGGGTTCGTCGAGCACCGGCTCCGGCTCGGGCACCGGTTCCTCACGGGCGGCGAACTTCGAGGTGAACGGCACGATCTGCCGTGCCACCACCGCTTGCTCGACGTTCCGGCGGGTCACCCGGTGCGGACCGGAGACGTAGGCCGCCTTGAACCGGTCCAGCGCGGCGGTGCCGCTCTTGAGGAACCCGTTCCCCGGATCGGACGGCAGCTGGTAGGCGTCCGGCACCCCGAGCACGCCGCGGCTTTCCATCGCCGAGAAGGTGCGCAGGCCGATCCGGTAGGACAGATGGGATTCCAGCTGGTGGATCCGGCTTTCGTCGAGCCGTTGCGAGGCGAGCAGCAGATGGACGCCCAGCGAGCGGCCGAGCCGTCCGATCATGATGAACAGGTCCATGAAGTCGCGATGCGCCGAAAGCAGCTCGCTGAACTCGTCCACCACCAGGAACAACGTCGGCAGCGGATCGAGCGGGGTCCCGTTCGCCCGCGCCCGTTCGTAGTCGAGCGCGGAGCTGTAGTTGCCCGCTTTGCGCAGAAGTTCCTGGCGCCGCACCAGTTCCCCGTTGAGCGCCTCGCGCATCCGGCCGACCAGCGCGGCCTCGTCGGCGAGGTTCGTGATCACCGCCGAGGTGTGCGGCAGCCCGTCCAGGCCGAGGAACGTCGCGCCACCCTTGAAGTCCACCAGGACGAAGTTGAGGATCTCCGACGAATGCGTCAGCGCGAGCGCCAGGACGAGGGTGCGCAGCAGCTCCGACTTCCCGGAGCCGGTCGCGCCGATCAGCATGCCGTGCGGGCCCATGCCCGATTGGGCCGATTCCTTGATGTCGAGGTCGACCTTGTGGCCGCCGGGTCCGATGCCGAGCGGGACGCGGAGCCTGCCGCCGGGCCGTTTCGCCGCCCAGCCCGCGGCCACGTCGTAGGTCTGGATGTCGTTGATGCCGAGCATGGCCGTCAGGTCGAAGTTCACGGCCATCGGTTCGGCCGACTTCCGCCGCGCGCCGACCCGGTAGGGCGCCAGCCGCATCGCCAGCGCCGTCGCCGTGTTGAGGCCGATCCCGTCCGGGCGGCCGAGGTCGCCCGCGACCTCCTTGTTGTGCTGATCGACCGTGATCAGTTTCAGCATCCGGTCTTCGAGCCGCAGCCGCAGGGTCAGCGGATCGTCCTGAATGGACAGTGCGGACGACAGGTCGACGAGGGTCGTGTTGCGATAGCCCTCACCGGCGAGCCGGGAGGTGGGCGGAAGGGTGACGCCGTCCACGAACAGCATCACGCAGGGTTCGTGGGCGTCGGGCAGGGCGTCCGGATCGAAACCGGGCCGGACGGCGAACTCGTCACCCATCGCGGTCTCCAGCTCGGCGATGGACTCCACCACCAGCCGGGCCTCCCCGGCGCCGTCGGTCTCACTGGGGTGGAGGTTGTGCGGCAGCCATTTCACCCATTCCCAGGCCGCGCGGCGTTCCGGCGCGGCGAGCACGACGATCCGCAGTTCGGCGGGGGAGTGGAAGACCGCGATATGCGCGATCATCGACCGCGCGAGCGCCCGGATCCGTTCGCCTTCCTCGGTCTTGGCCTCCACCAGGATCCGGGCGAACGACGGCAGGAACACCGCGACCGGCTGATCGGTCACCGTGCCGTAGGCGTGGATGAACCGCCGGAGCGCGTGCGCGGACAGCGGTTCGAGGTCGTCGACGGGCTTGGTGGACAAGGGGTTCAGCCGCCACGCGAGGCGTTGCGGCCCACGCGCGACGCGGATCTCGCCGAAGTCGTCGTCGTGGGCCTCCCGTTCCCACATGCGGGTGGTGCCGGGCAGCGACCACAGCGACGTCGGGTCGGGATGCCGCCAGGCCAGCGCCTGCCGCTGGCTGAGGACCACCTCCCGGACCTTGCGCCGCGACTGGGCCAGGTAACGGAGGTAGTCCCGCCTGGCGTCGTTGAGTTTCTGCTTGCGTTCGCCCGCGCTGCGGCCGAGTTGCCCGATCAGCATGGCCATCGACGACACCGTCATCAGCCCGGCGGCCAGGTAGCTGAACGCGCCGTTCTCGCCCGGCCGGACGAACAGCAGCACGGTCGCCGTCGACGACAGCGCCATCGGCAGGTACATCATGACCGCGCCGGCGCTGCGCTGGACCTCGGGCAGCGTGGGCGGTTCCTGGATACTCAGCTCGCCCTCGGGCATTTCCGGTCCTGGCCGTCGCGGCCCCTTGCGGAATGTGATTACACTCAAGCCCGGATTCCTTCCCTCTCGGACGCGCTGTGGTGGCAGCTCCACCAGAGGAGACGAAATCCGACCACGCGACGGTTCATTCACGATTCCGCGCGTCGGTCGCCCGAGCGAAGGCGTGTGCCATGGCGACCACTTCAGGACTGTGCAAACTCCGAGTCCGCGCACCGGCGACCAGTTTCGAACTGGCCGTCCCGGTGGACATCCCGTTGATCGACCTGATGCCGACGATCCTCGGCCACGCCGGCCACGAGCTGGCGGAGGAGGGGGTGGACCACGACGGCTGGATCCTGCAACGGCTCGGCGATCCGCCGCTGGACCAGGAGTCCACTGTCGACGTTCTCGACCTGCGCGACGGCGAGACCCTGCACCTGCGGCCGCGACGGGAACAGTTGCCCGCCGTTCATTTCGACGACATCATCGACGGGCTGTCCACCGAGGCCCGCGCCCGGCCCGATTCGTGGAGCGCGCAGGCGACCCGGTGGACGATGCTCGGCGGCGTGCTGGCCGCGGTGGCGCTCGGGTTCTTCCTGCTGGTGACCGCGCCCGCCGGCTGGCCGACGCTGTTGTCCGCCGGGGTGGCGGCCTTCTTCCTCCTGGTGTGCGCCGCCACGGCGGCCCGCGCGCTCGGTGACGGTGCCGCGGCCTTGGCGCTGGCGCTGGCCGCCGTCCCGTTCGTCGGGCTGGCCGGTTCGCTCGTCCCGCACGGCCCCGAAGGTCCGGTGCTGACCGGTGCGCGGCTGCTGGCCGCCTGTGTCGCGGGCGCGGGCGCCGCCGCGCTCGGGATGGCGGCGGTGGCGGGATCCGCGGCGGTGTTCGTCTCGGTCGCGACGTTCGCGCTGCTGTGCGCGACCGGTGGCCTGGTGCTGATGCTCGGCGGGGAGTCCGCGTCCGCCTCGGCGACGATCATCGCGGTGATCGCCGTCCTGCTCGGCGCCTTCGTGCCGAGGATCGCGTTCCGGCTGTCCGGGCTGCGGCTGCCCGGTCTGCCGACCACGGCCCGGGAACTGCAGGAGGAACTCGATCCGCATCCCGGTGACGAGGTCGTCGGCAAGGGATTGATCGCGGACGCCTTCGTGACCGCGTTGTTCGCCGCGATCGGCACGGCCTGCCTGGTCACCCTCGAATTCGTGGTCCGCGACCGGTCGTGGCAGGCCGTCACGTTCGCGGCCGTGCTGAGCGTCCTGCTGCTGGTGCACGGCCGCGCGCTGGGCAGTGTGTGGCAGCGGCTCTCGGTGATCGTCCCGGGTGTCTACGGCGTGCTCAGGCTGCTGCTGGCCTCGCAGTCGGATTCGCACAGTCCGCTGCCGATGGTGGCGGGGGTGTTCGCGCTGGCCGCCCTGGTGCTGGTGGCGCGATGGACGCTGCCCGGACGCCGGATGCTGCCGCAGTGGGGCAGGCTCGCGGACCTCGCGGAGACCCTCGCCGCGATCGCGCTGCTGCCGCTCGCCCTGTGGCTGATCGGCGTCTTCGGCTTCGTGCGCGGATTCGGGGGCTGAGACGATGAACGCCAAAACCGATCAGGTCCAGGCACACCGGTTCATGCTGGGCCGGTTGACCTCGGCGCTGCTGCGGGTCGATCCCGACGCGCCGGAAAGCCCGTTGCAGCGGACCTACCGGGGCAGTCTGATCGGCGTGGCTGTCGCCGTTCTCGCCTGTCTCGGCCTGCTGGTGTTCGGGCTGGTCTCCCCGGGCGGGAACAAGTCCTGGCGGGTGGAAGGCGCCCTGGTCGTCGCCGACTCCTCGGGGGCGCGCTTCCTCTACGCCGGCGGAAAACTGCTGCCCGTGCTGAACTTCGCCTCGGCCAAACTGGTCGCCGGGAATCAGCTCGCGGTGAAACACGTCTCCGAGGCCTCGCTGAAGGACGTGCCGCGCGGCGAACCGCTGGGGATCATCGGCGCGCCCGACTCGCTGCCCGCCCTCGCCGTCGACCCGTGGGAAGTGTGCACCACCGTGGATCGCGACCAGGCCGGGCCGACCGCGCTGCGCGTCGGGGACGTGACGGCGAAGCCCCTCGGTGACGACGCCGCGGTCGTCGCGGTCACCCCGGACGGGGCGACCTTCCTGCTGTGGAAGGGCAAACGGCACCGGGTGGCCGCCGACCGCGGCGCGCTCGACGCGGTGGACGGGGTGCTCCAGCCCGCCAAGGTGCCGTCGGCGCTGCTGGACGCGCTGCCCGCGGGCCCGGATTTCGCGCCGCCCGCCATCGACGGACTCGGCGAGGCCGGACCGGCCCTCGGCGGGACGGAATCGCGGATCGGCAGGCTCTACACCGTCGCGGGCGAACCCTCGCAGCGCTACGTGCTGACGAAGGCGGGTCTGACACCGGTGTCCGAACTGGACGCCCGGTTGCTGACCGCCGACCCGGAAGTCCGGCGGGCCGCGTACGGCGGCGGGGACGCCGTGGTGGCCCCGCTGCCCGGCCGGGTGGTCAGCGAGCGGCTCGCGCCGGTCGAGCAGCCGCCGCCCGCGAAGCCGCCGAAGGCCGCGACACTCCACAGTGGACAGAGTCTGTGCGCGCTCGTCACCCCGGACGGCGACGCGCCGCGCACGCAGGTGGCCGTGTCCGACGGGTTCGCCCGGTCCGGGCAGGTGCCGGCGAGCCGGCCCGGTATCGCGGCGCCCTGTTCCCGGATCGACCGGATCGTGGTGCGTCCCGGCGCGGGTGCCCTCGTCCGGGCCTCGGCCGCGTCGGGGCGGGCGGGCGACGCCCTCTTCCTGGTGACCGACACCGGGGTGAAGTATCCCGTCCCTCCTGAAGGCGCGAAGGCGCTCGGCTTCGAGCCCGCCGCCTCGAATGGGATGCCCACCACCCTGCTGAACCTGCTGCCGACCGGGGCCGCGCTGGATCCTTCGGTCCTGCGCGACGGCGGAACGGTGCTGCCCGCGGCCGCGACCTGCGGTTCCTGACCGGAGGAATCCGCGACGGCAACTTCTGCCGGTGGTTCCGCATGGTCTGCCGGGCCCGGAGTTGGTGTCCTTGCCGTGGACCGGTGAAAGTCCGCGACACCCTGAGGAAGGACGAGCGACCGATGACCATGCAGTTCCAGAAGACCGACACGGGGATGAAGGGCGGCATCTCCGCCATCGAGGAGTGCGAATCCTCGTGCAAGACCATCCACTCGGGGGTGACGTCGGTCCGCAGCGACCTGAAGGCCGACTGGCAGGGCGCGGCGTCCCAGACCTTCCTCAACCAGCTCGAGCTGTGGGAGCAGGACTACATCCAGGTGCTCAACATGCTCACGGAGATCAAGAACCTGGTCGGCGAGGGCGACAGGACCATGAACAACGCCGAAGAGGACATCAACCTGACCGCCCTGAACGCGTTCGGCGGCAACGAAGGCAACCGCGTCTACGACGCCCTGACCTGATCACTCCCACCCTGAAGCAGAGAGGAAAAGCTCATGAGTGCCCCCTATGACGGTTTCGCGGTCAGCGGCAACATCCCGCATCTCGCCGAGCGGATGGTCGCGCTGAGCAAGCAGATCGACGGTGCCCTGCTCAACCTGGAGCGGGACATCAAGCCGATGACCAGCACTTGGATCGGTCAGGGCGCCGACGCCTACATCGACCTGCAGCGCCGCTGGCACGCTACGACCACGGCGATGGAGAACCGGTTCACCAAGGGACATCAGACCCTGGCCATGTCCTTCGAGAACTACCAGCGCACCGACAAGAACATCGGGGCGAAGTTGCAGTTCTGATTCCGGGCTGCTTTCGGGAAAGGGAGTAGGGGCGTGGCGGACAAGCCGGACAGCGGCGACATCAAGATCACGGTCAGTTTTCTCAAGGAGTTCCAGTCCGGTGTCCTGCAGAACATGGTCACCGAGCTGGAGTCGAACAAGGACTACGAGGAACTGAGGCTGACCGCGAACAACACCACGGGAAAGCGGCGGCTGCTCGCGGGCGCGGAGGCGTGGGAGCCCGCCAAGTTGCTGATGGACAAGTACGAACTCGCGGGCAAAGGCACGGCACCCACGCTGTGGGCTCAGGTCGAGGTGATCAAGGAACGGCTCATCCAGCTGAACCGGAACATCACGTACGTGGTGGACGTGGCCGAAAAGGGCGAGGACGAGAACATCCAGCTGGCCAACGAACTCGACATGAGCGTGCTCGGTCAGGTCTTCCAGACGAGCCCCACCCCGCCGCCTCCCGGCCCGGGGGCCTGATCCGCGATGACTTCGCCTGGCCCCACCTCGAAGACGCCGTGGGAAGACGCCCTCAACATCTTCGACTGCACGACGGATTCGGGTAAATCCAAGAAGATGCCGCTGCGCGACAGCATCACCGGGATCCAGTGGCTCAAATGGGACGTCTGGGGCAAGCCCGCCGCCACTCCCTCCGCCCCGCCCCCGGGCTGGGACTTCTTCGCGGTGAGCTCCACCTTCTGGGGCCAGTACTGGGCGGCGGCCAGTGCGAACTACGAGGCGTTCACCCCGGTGATGACCCCGTTCTACGACAACATGCGGGACATCCTCGGTTCGATGGAAGGCGCCTACAACACCAACCCGGTGGCGCAACCATGGACGTTCACGAGGGCTTTCGACGCGCTGAACGGGACGAAGACCCTGCTCACCGGCCAGGCCGACGACCTGAAGATCTGGCGGGACAAGGTCGGGAAGAAGGGCGACGACTTCCAGGGCACCGGCGCGGGAGCGTTCGCCGATCTCCTGGACGGGTTGATCTTCAGCTGCAAGGACCTGGTGACCCAGCTGGGAACGCGGTCGAATTCGCTGAACGGTGCCAGTACCTCGGCCGACGATCCCACCACGGCGGCCGACGAGGCCGCGAACGGTCTCCAGTGGGCTTTCACCAAGCTCCAGGAGGGCTACAACAACTGGCAGCACGGTGAAGACATCACCTACAACGCCGGGATCTTCGGCGATCTGAAGGTGCCGCGCAGCCGGCTGATCTGGCCGGGTGGCTGCCTGACGGCGATCTGGACCTGCGACGCGTTCAAGAACGATCTGGAGAACAACCGGTCGGGCTCGGGGAACTTCGCGGGCGGCGAGCACTATCCGAAGAGCAGCCTGATCGGCGCCGACGCCCGGAGTCCGGCGTTCTGGGAAGCGATCATGGCCGCGGCCAGGGGGCTGTGGACCGACCACATCGAGAACACCCTGGACCCGGCGGGCACGGCCGTGCTCACGGAACTCCCCAAGGCCTACGAGGTCGCGAGGATGGCGCTCCCGCAGATCCGGGCGCCGCATCGGCTGAACTTCAACCAGAAACCGCCGACACCTCCGCCGGGTTCCCAGGGGCCGCCCCCGCCGACACCGCCTCCGGGCTCACAGACGGGTGGACCCCCGCCGCCCGGATCGAAGGACGGGCCGCCGAAGATCCCGGATCCTTCCAAGGACAAGACGAATCCCGACGGTTCCACCGGGGACGGCAAGGACAAGAAGGGCCCCGGCGGCACACCCCCGCCGTCGATCCCTCCGCCGCCGGGACCGGGGACTGGCGGCCCCAAGCCACCACCGGCCCCGCCGAAGCCGGACGACCGGCTGACCGCGCCGAAGGGTTCGACCATCGGCCCGGACGGCGTCGTGCTCGGGCCGGACAAGAAGCCGCTGCTCGACTCCCTCGGCAGGCAGATCGTCGTCCCGCCCGGTTCCCGGATCGGTCCCAACGGCGACATCATCGGGCCGAAGGGCGACAAACTCGCCGAAAAGGACCGGCTGGGCAGGCCCGCGGAGACCAAAAAGGACGAAAGCCGGGAGTCGGAACTTGACCGGTACCTGAAGTCGTTGCGCGGCGGCGGCACACCGTCGATGCCGACGCTGCTCAACGGCTCGTCCTCGCCTTCGCCGCTGCCGCAAGGCTCCGCGCCGAGTGTCCACAGTGGTCTGGGCGTCGGCGGCCCCGGCGGTTCGAAGGCGCACGTGGGCTCGGTCGGCTCGCCGGGCGGGCTCGGTTCGGCCGGAGGGCACGACCTGCCCGCGCCGCCGGAGAAACCGGTGACGACCGAAGGCGGTCCCTCGCTGGTCAAGAACCAGCAGGGGACCGGGAACCAGCAGAACGGGATGGGCGGCGTCCCGTTCTATCCGCCGACCGCGGGCGGTGGCGCGGGTGCGGGCGCGGGCGGGGAGAACAAGGGCGAACGCGACCGGACCACCTGGCTGACCGAGGACGAAGAGACCTGGGGCACCGACCCGAAGCTCCCGCCTTCGGTACTGGGCGGCCGCAGGCGCGGCGGCCGGGCCGCGGGACGGGGTGCCGGCGGCTCACGCAACTACGGACACGGAGGACAGGATGGCCGACTGGCTGGAGGATCAACTTCACCAAACCATGGTCACGTTGAGGGAACAGCATGACCGGATCGAGGCGGCGAAAGCCGATCTCGCTTCCCGGACCTCTTCGGCGACCTCGGCCGACCGCATGGTCACGGTGACCATGGACGCGCAGAACTCCGTGGTGGGGCTCAAGTTCAACACCACGCGGTACCGCTCCATGCCGCCGGAGCAGCTGGCGCGGGTCCTGCTCGAAGTGCTCGGGCAGGCCCGGCAGGGCGTGGCGGACACCGTGGCCGAGGTGTTCGGTCCGTTGATGGACCAGCGCGGTGACCTGCGCGCGGCCATGACCGGCACCACCGAGGTCGACAAGATCTTCTCGGAGCTGTGGAAGGACGCGCCGTCCGACGTCTTCGGCAGGGGAAGGGACTGATCCCCGGTGGATCTCGGTGGACCGGACACCAGGACGTGGGTGTGGGAGCAGGCGCTCAACATCTTCGCGCTCGCCCCCGACTTCCCGATCGTGCCGTCGCGTGAGGACGCCATCCGCACCACGTGGCTGACGTGGGGTACGCCCAAGCACATCCGCGGGCCGAGCAACAAGGTGCCGGGGAACCTGATCCACGCCGAGATCATGACGGCCTACACGTCGTACTACGCGGTCGCCGACGCGACCGAAGAACTGAACACGTGGTCGACGACCTTCTTCGCCAACGGCGACAAGATCGTGGACTCGCTGCGGGACGACTCGAACACGGTCGCCCGGCAGTCCGACTTCGTGCGGGCGTCGAACGCGCTCAGCGGGACGGCGGCCTGGCTGACGGCGCAGGTCACCCCGCTGGAGAGCTGGCGGGACAAGACCGGCCACCGCGGTGACGCCTTCCAGGGGACCGGCGCGGGCGCGTTCTGGACCCTGCTCGACGGCTTCGCGCACTCGTGCCGGGACCTCGTCGCCCAGATGAGCCGGGAACGCACGTCCTGGGACGGGCTCCGCGAGGCGGGTGACTTGCTGAAGCACGCCGCGGGCATGTTCGTCGACGGGCGTGCGCGATGGCAGGGAGGCGAAAGTTTCACCTACGACACCGGACTCGGGTTCGCGGTGACCGGGACCGGTACGCAGCTGTCCACGCCGACCGGTGTGGTGCAGGCGATCTGGCAGGCGCCCGCGCTGGCCGCGGACATCGGCAGCCACAAGGCCGACAGCTACTTCGCGGACAACGTCGGGGACAACACCCCGGCCAGCAAGATCCTCGGCGGCAGGTTCAGCGAGACCGGACCGCGCGAAAAGCTGGAGACCGCGGCGAAGAAGGTCTGGCGCGACCACCTCGGCGTCGCCGACAGCTGGGGAGCCAGCGCGGTGGGCCTGCTCGACGCGAACTACCGGGTGGCCATGCGATACCTGCCGGAGCTCCGGACACCGGTCGTGCTCGACTTTTCCGGCGGCAACGGCGACGGCGGCCCCGGGACGGGTGACGGCGGCACGGGCGGCGGCGATGGCGCCGGTCCCGGCGGAGGAGACGGTTCGACCGGGGACGACGGCACGAACCACACCGGCACGTCCTCGGTGCCGCCACCACCGCCGCCGATCGTCCGGACCGGCACCAACGGTTCGGGCGGGGCCGTCCCGCCGCCGATCACGCGGGTCGGCGGCGGCTCGGACACCTCTCTCAAGGTGCCGAGCGGGTCCCACGTGGGTGGCGACGGCACCGTCATCGGTCCCGACGGGAAGCCCGTACTGGGGCCGGACGGCAGGCCGATCATCGTGCCGCCGGGCTCCCGGGTGAACGGGAACGGCGAGATCGTCGGCCCGAGGGGCACCGGCAACCTCGACCAGAAGGACAGGCTGCGCAAGGCGTACCCGGACAAGGTCACCTCCGGGACGGGCGGCGAATCGGCGATGGAGCGGTATCTCAAGTCGTTGCGCCGGACCCCGCCCGCGCAGCTCCCGCCTCTTCGCGCGCCCGACACGCTGCCCATGACGATGTCGAAGTTCGATCCGCAGTCGAACTTCCACAGTGGACCCGGCTCGCTCGGCGCCGGCCGGGTGGGGGTGGCACCGGACGCGTCGTCGTCGCTCACCCCGCCGGGCGGGAAGCCGTCGGCGGGCACCGGACCGCCGACCCTCGGTGGCCCCAAAGGAACGGGGACGGGGAACGGGGTGCCGTTCCATCCGCCTTCGGTCGGCGGTGGCGCGGGCGCGGGCGGTGGGAGCAAGGAACGCGACCGGTCGACCTGGCTCGCCGAGGACGAGGAGACCTGGGGCACCGACCCGACGGTCGCGCCCGGTGTGCTCGGCAGGCGCGAGCGCCGGGCCCGTCGCTCCGGCGGCACCCGGTTGAGCACGAATCCGGGCCGGGACTTCACGTTCGGATTCGGCGAGGGCGATTCCACCACCGGCCGAGCAGGCACCAGCAGCGGATGAGGACGGGACATGAGCGATTTCAGGGCGGATCCGCGGGCCATGCGGAAGATCTCCGAGGGGTACCGGACGGTCGCGGGCGCCATGGACGAGATCAGCGGGCCGGGCAAGGACCGGCTGGCCCTGCTCATCGAGGCCTGTGGTGACGACGACATGGGCGAGGAGCTCAAGACCAAACTCGGTGACCCGGTGAAGAAGATCGAGGAGGCCCTCACCTCGATCACCACGGTCGTGGAAAACCAGACCAACGTCACCAAGGGGATGGCGGCGAAGCTCGCCATGGCCGAGAACGACAACATCGCGAATGTCCACAGAGGACTCAAGCGCTAGGGCGTGTTTCACTTGTGAAACACGCGCCAGCGATCCTCCGGCGGCCGCTCGGGTGCCGCCGGCCAGACCTGAGCCAGCAAAGGAAGCGGGAACACCATGTCCTCGGACGCAGAACAGGCCACCGCCGTCGCGGTCGCCGCGACGGAAACGGCTGCGCCTGCCGTCCCCGAACCGAAGGCGGACAACGAAACCTCGACGGCCCCGGCCACCGAGGCCGCCGCGGCCGGTGCCGTACCACCGGTCGTGGACGCGGGCACGGACGTCGAAGCGTCGCCGCCGGGCCGGATGTCCAAACCGGTGATCGTGGCGGCGGCGGTCGCCGGTGTCGTCCTGGTCGCCCTCCCGCTGGCGTTCAGCGGTCTGCTCGGCGGAGACCCCTCCGGCGAGGGGCCCGAGGCCGCGGGGTACGCGAAGGATCTCCCGCCGGGCGGCGGTTTCGTGCCGGGGCTGGCCGCTCCGCCCGCCGACAAGGGCGGTGTCCCCGCCGGACAGCCCGGCAACCAGCTGCCCGGTCAGGCGGCCGACGGCGTTCCGGCCGGCCAGGCGGGTGCCCCCGCCGAACCCGGGACCGCGGGTCTCCCCGGCGGCCCGCCCCCGGCCGCGGGTGGTGGACCGGCGCAGGCTCCGCAGCAGCACCAGGGACAGCCTCCCGCCCAGCAGCCCCAGGGCCCGCCCGCTCCGCCTGCCGCCAGGACGGTGACCTACGAGGGGACGGCGGGCCGGGGATGCGGTGGTGGCACCGGATTCACCGGTTACGGGGCCTACAGCGACGGCAAGGCGGGCTGGGTGAACCACGGGAACGGCGGCTGCGGCACGTCGTTCGTCTCCATCCCCATGTCCGGCGACGCGAACAAGGACGACACGAGCGCGTATGGGCTGTGGACGTTCAACACCGGCCCGGTGACCACCGGTTCGTGCGCGGTGTCGGTGTTCGTCCCGAACGGCGACGTGACCGAGGTGGGTGGCAGCCCGTCGGTCTACCGCGTGTTCGACCGGTTCGCCGTCGACAAGGGAACCCCGGTCGGGACGTTCCAGATCGACCAGGTCGGCAACCGCGGCCGCTGGGTGAACGTGGGCACCTTCCGGATCAACGGCGCCAAGCTGGCCGTCCAGCTGCTCAACCGGGGCCGTGACTGGTCCGGCTCCGGCAAGACCTACGCGCACCACGCGGCGGCGACGGTGAAGGCCAACTGCCAGGCGTGAGGCCGGCGGCGCGGTGAACCGTCCGGCCCTCGGGCCGCGTTGTCCCCGGTGAACCGCTCAGGAGGTAGTCCGTGCCCATCAAGGACGTTCGCAACGAATTCAGCGAGGTCCCGGCGTGGGCACGGACCCTTCTCGAAGTCCTCGGCGTCGACTGGCCCGCCGCCAACCACAACAAGTTCTCGCGGGCGGCCCAGGAGTACGACACCGTCACGAACCAGCTGCGGCAGATCCCGGACGAGATCGCCAGGGTCAAACGCGGGATCGACCAGACGTTGTCGATGCCGCAGGCGGGGGAATCGTTCGACAAGAGCATGGCGCCGCTGACCCACGGCACGCCGAACGCGCTGGAGGAGCTGGCCGACGGCACGGGCAAGGTCGCCGAGAACTGCCGCGAGATCGCGCTGAAGATCCAGTACGCCAAGTACTCCGCGATCGGCCAGCTGTTCATGCTCGCCTACGAGATCGCGATGGAGTACGCCCTGGCCGCCTTCACCGGCGGCGCGTCACTCGCGAATCTGACCTGGCACTACGCGCTCACCCGCAGCTATCTGCTCACGCTGTTCAAGATGCTCGTGCGCGCGATCGCGTTCGAGCTGTTCATCGGGATCACCGGCGGGCTGCTCATCGACTACGCCGTCCAGCGGCTGCAGACCGAACGCAAGGAGTGGGACACCGAGGCCACCGACCAGACGCTGATCTCGGGGGCGATCGGCGGCGTGCTCGGCGGCGCCGTCGGTGAACTCGGCGAACGGCTGGGACGCAAGGTCGGCAACCTGCTGGGCAAGGACTTCGGCAAGATCGCCACCGACGACCTGGTGAAGCGGTTCAAGGACTTCAAACTGCCGGGCGGCGACGCCCTGGCCGACACCTTCGTCCGCGACATGGGCCGGACGCTGACCGACCGGGCGGGCAGGCAGCTCGCCGATCCGGCCACCGCGTTCACGAAGAACGCCGTCGACACCTTCAGCGACCAGGTGGCCGACCGGTTCGGCACCGCCTTCGGCAAGACACTCGGCGACGACACGGCCCGGCAGCTCGGCCGCGACTACGCCCGCACGTTCGTCGACAACTGGAGCAAGCACGGTCTCGACGGCAGCCGGGCGTTCAACGACAGCCTGCGGGACGTCCTCGACCCGTACAGCGACAAGCTGGGCAAGGACGCCACGGACCTGCTCACCGACCACGTGCCGGACGTGCTGTCCCGCAACGTGACCGACAAGCTCGGCGGGAACCTCGCCGCCAGGGCCGCCGAGTTCAGCACGACCTTCCTGTTCGAGGGCGTCTCCGGGGTGATGAGCCAAGCGGCGATGGCGTCCATCAACGGCGAGGAGGTCTCCCCCGAGGAATACGGGATGGGCTTCGTCGGCGGCGTGGTCGGCGGCGCCGTCAGCCACAAACTCGAAGGCATCGGGGAGAAGGCCCTCGACTCGATGGTCACCTCGATCAAGGAGAAGTTCGGCGATCTCGGTTCGTTCGGCAAACCGCCGACGGATCTCTCGCTCGACACCGGGCGAGGATCGGACGTGACCGACACGGGTCCGGTCACCGTGCCGAACACCACGAGCCCGCCGCCGAACACGACGAGCACCGGCCCGGCCGCCGCACCGGCTCCGGACGTCAAGTCCACTTCGGACACTCGTGCTGCTTCGGACACCAAGCCGGGCACTGACACGAAGACCGTCTCGGACACCAAGCCCGCGCCCAAGTCCACCTCGGACACCAAGGCGCCGTCGGAGGTCAAGACGAGCTCACCCGGCAAGACGGACGTCAAAGCTCCGAAGCAGGAGACCGCGCCCACCGCGGTGCGGACCACCTCCGACGAGCAGCCGGAAGAAGAGGAACGGCCGCGTACCCGTCCCGCGCCGCTGCGCACCACTTCGGAAGACCAGCCTGTCGCCTCGACCTCGGCCGCCGCGCAGGTCCAGGCCGAACAGACCGTGACCGAGATCGGGGAAGAACCGGCTCCCGCCATCGAACTGGACCTCGGCAAGCCGTTCGCGGAAGACCTTTTCGACGGTCCGGAGCCGGGGGCGCTTTCCGAGCATGTCCCGGCCACCACGGAAACCACGGAAACAACCGCGAAGACCACCGAAACCCCCAAGGACGAGCAGGGCCTGACGCGCGAGGATCTCCCGCCGTTCCTCGCCGCCGGCCAGGCCCTGGGCTCGGCGCCGGTGCTGACGGTCGACGGGACCGGCGAACTGCGCGACGAGCTGGCCCGTTTGCTGCCCGGTGCCGGACCGCGGCAGCTCGACGCGATCAAGAACGCCGTCCACGACGATTTCGAATCCGCGCTCGACGGCCTGCATTTCCCGATCCGCACCGACAAGGGCTGGCGGGAGGTCCGGATCCGGGCGACCCTCGGCGGCGACGTGGTGAGCGAGCCGAGGGAGAAGACCAAGGCGGACCTCACCGTCCAGGGCGGGATCGCGAACGCGGAGAACCTCGCCGTCCTCCGCGCCGGAGACGTCGGGACGGCGGCGACCGTGCAGGCGCCGACCGGCCCGTATCTCACCGTCGGCGGCAAGGTCGCGCTGGCGGCGCCCGGCGCGACGCAGACCGTTTCGGTGTCCACTTCGGACCAACGGGCCATCCGGTCCGGCGAGGGATCCCGGCGGGTGGGCCTGAACGTCGAGTTCACCGTCAGCGTCCACGACGAAAACGGCGCCGAAGTCGGCCCGCCCGCCGGTGAAGAACGCGCGAAACCGGTTCCCGGCAAGGTCACCGTGCGGCTGCCCGACGATCTGGTCCGCGTCACGCCGCCCGCCGGGCTGACCGCGAAGGAGCTGACCGCCGACGTCGGGCGCAAACTGCGGAATCCGGTGCCCGAGGCGGTCACCGACCTCGCCGAGGTGTTCACCGGTACGGCGGGACTGCTGCACCGGTCCGTCACCGCGTTCGGCGCCCCCGGCCGGGACGCGTTGCGCGCGTTCCTCGGCACCGCCGGGATCCGGGAGAACTTCGGCGCCATGCTCGAAGGCTGGGTCAGCTCGCCCGCCCTGCTCAGCGCGGACGGCGGCAAGGTGGCGGCGGTGCGGATGAAGGCCGTGCTGACCAAGGCCGAGTTCGTCGGCCCCACCACCGCGACCCAGCTCCGGCTGCACGAATCCGCGACCACCGGCTCGACCGTTTCCGCCTTCACCAAACGCGGGTTCGACGCCTCCGTCTCGTTCGGCGGCGGTGGCGGTGTCAACGGGGTGAAGATCGCCGCCGGACTCGGCGGCGGCTACTCGGCGCGGACAGTGGACACCGTGGTGGCCGGCCGGACGTCGACGGCGAAAGCCGGCATCCAGCTCAAGGGCGACATCGGTCTCTACCGGTTCGAAGCCGGGATCGTCGTGCAGGCCTTGGACGGCAAGGAGACCACCACCACGGCGACCGTCTACGCCCGGGTGGGCCTGGCCGAAGCCGCCGAACAGGGGTTGCCGGTCCCGGACGGCACCGGGGACGGGATCACGCCGCCGTCGACGGAGAAGTTCCCGCCCGCGCATCTGGCCGCGGGGCTCGCGGCGGGCAACGTGCGGGTCGGCGAGTTCACCGGCGCCGACGCCGTGCTGACGGAGATCCGCGACCGGCTCCGGAAGGCGGGTGAGTACAAGGATCTGCTGCCGGACTGGGACGAGAAGGGCACCGGGGCGAAACCCCCGGGTTCGGCGCGGGCACTGGAGACGCTGGCCAACGAACACCGGCTGCAGGCGATGTTGTCGCCGTCGGCGCTGCGCAACCGGATGGACGCGCTGCTGGGCGCCGGGGTGTCCGTGACGCTCAAACGCCAAGGCGTCCTCCGGCAGGACAACATCACCATCACGGTGCGGCTGGAAGCGAAGCCCCCCAAGCACATCGGGCGGGCGACCGGCCGGGTGATCCGCAACGCCACGACCACCGGCCCGGCGCTCGGCTCGTCCTCCGCGACGAGCAAGGGCTGGACGGCCGGACCCGAGGGCAAGGTGACCTTCGGGGCGACGGGAACGGCCTCGGCGAAGTACGGCAGCAGCAGCGGCACCCGGACCGGGGCGGGGCCGGTCACCGAATCGACGGACCTCGACATCGGCAGCGCCGACTCCGAGGGGTTCGAGCACGAAGGCCGGTTCGTCGTCACGATCACCGGGTTCTCGCGGCTGAACGCGACGGTCCGGCAGATGCTGCCGGGACTGCCGGGCACCCAGGTGCCGGACGTCCGGCGGATCTGGTCCACCGAGACGGCGGACGGAGCCGACTCGCTCCCGGCGAACTTCACGGTGTGGATGTCGGACAGCCTGACGCTGCCCGCGAAGGCCGATCAGGTCGCCCCCGGCGCCCCGGAGATCCGCGAACTCGACCCGCCGCGGTCGATCACCGGGCACTTCCAGGAACTCGGGCCGCCCGCCGTCGGCGACTGGATCGGGGTGGAGAGCATCGCCCACACCGGGCACGTCGGCAAGGCCGCGCTGGCGGCGCTGGTGGAGGCGTCGGACGGCGACCGGGCGCTCGCGCTGCCCGGCAGCGACGCCTGGACCAGCGTGCAGGCGATGCTGAGCACCGACAACATCAAGGCGGCGCTGCGGTCGTTCACCCGCGGCGTGGTGAGCACCGACCTCGTCCACTCCCGCCGTCTGGCGGACCGCGTGGGCAGGATCGGCGTCCACGCGAAGCTGAGCGAACCCACCCTGGTCCGGATGTCGGACGACGCGGGCTCGGAACGGTCCACCTCGGGCGGGTTCCGGTTCGACGGCGGCACGAGCAAGAGCACCGGCCCGGCCATCACCGCGGGTGTGACGGTCACCGGTTCGGCGACCGGCGATCCCACCGGCACGGCGACCGGCGGCCTGTCCGGCAAACCGTGGGCGAAGACGACCACGAAGGCCGACGGCCTCGACATCTCCGCGGTCGTGGACCGCAACGTGACCACGGCGGCCGGTACCCCGCGGGTGCTGGCCCGGTTCGACGTCGACTTCACCGTGCTCGCCGAGGCGCGGCAGCAGACCGCGCTGATCCGCCCGGACGCCAGGGTCGCCGCCCGCACGGTCCACCTGCCCGGCGCGGTGCAGGTGTGGCTCACCGAAGACCAGGCACGGGAACACGGTCTCCTGCCCGCGAAGCCCGCCGGTCCGCGCGAACGGGAAGAGCGGCTCACGGCGCCCGCGACGCTGCCGAAGGGGAAGCCGGGAACGCTGGGGCTGGGCGCCGTCGAGCGGCTGCCCGACCTGTCCGGTCTCGTGCCGAAGCTGTCCGCGAAGCTGGCCGATGCCAAGATCCCGTTGCTGCCCGGTGTGTCCTTGAACGACGCGATGCACAACTGGGCGCGGCTGACCGGTCTCGTCTCGCCGGACGGCGTGCGCGGGCTCGTGGACAGCGCGCTGGACGGCGGGATCCCGCTGCACGCGCATCTGCCGAAACTGTTCACCGACAGCGGGTATCAGGTCCTGCTGACGGCGAAAACGCTGGGGGATCCGGCTTTCCGCGAAGTCGTCAACGACGGCAGGGCGGTCGAACACAGCACCGTCCGCGCTGTCCGGACCGTCCACACGGACAGTACGTCCACGGCGTGGTCGGCCTCGGTGCGAGCGGGCGGGCAGAAGAAGTACCAGGACGACGGCGACGCCACGGCGACGTCGGTCGGCGGCGCGGTCACCAAGGGGATCGGCGCGGTCAAGGTCACCGGCACCACGGAGGTCCGCACCGAACAGGAAACGCGGCTGCGGACCGGGACCGGACCCGCCGCGCTGTTCGACGTGCCGATCGAGTTCACCGTCGAGGTACGGCGTGACGGGAAGACCGTCGCGGCGGCGGGCACGGGGAAGCAGTCGCTCGGCGTCCGGCTGCTGGCCGACAACCTGACCGTCGGCACCGATCGGAAGCCGGACACCGGCGAGGACACCGAACCGGATCCCCTGTCCGCGGCGGACGCCACGCCCGCCGCGCTGGAGGACTGGCGGCGGGGGACCGTCACCACGCTGCCCGACATGGCGTCGGTGGAATCCGTGCGCGCCGCCGCCCGGCTGCGCGAAGTCGTCCGGGACACTCTCACCAAGGCCGGGGCGGACAACGGGATCACCGGCTACGGCACCGCACCGGTCAACGCCCTCTGGTCGAGCCTGAGCCCTCAGGTGCTCCAGGCGTTCCTGCCGGCCATGACGACGAAAAGCCTGCCCGTGCCCGCGTTGCGCGAGGCGGCCGTCCTGCGGGGCAAGCGGGCGAACGTCGAGGTGCACGCGCGGCTCGGCAAACCGCGGACGATCGCGCTGAGCGACGGCGTCAACCTGGAGAACCCGAAGAACTCGACCACGGCCCGCTCGACCGAGCGGAAGGTCGCCGAGGTCGGCGAGCTGGGCGTCACCGGACCGACGGTCACGCCGGTCAACGAGAAGGACAACGTCGGCGGCCTGGTCACCGGCGCCGACACGCGATGGACCAGCGAGCCCGCCGACGCCACGGTCGACGGCACCACCGTGTCCGCCGTCGCGAACCTCAAACCGGTCGGGCGGACCGCGCTCGTGCGGTTCGACGTGGACTACCGGATCGTGGTCGAGGTCGACGGCCATACCGAGGTCGTCGACGTGTCGATGCCCGGCTCGGCGGACGTGCGGATGCCGATCGAGGGGCTGACGGACGTCACCGGGGAGAAGACGCCGCGCATCCTGAAGGCACGGCAGGGAAGGGTCGCCAGGACCGCGAAAGCGTGGCGGGACGCCGAGGTCGGCGCGGAAGGCCAGCGCCGCCGGGCCGAAGACCTGATGAAGAAGCTCGGTGCCGCCGTCGACTGGAACGCCACTGTCGACGCGGCCCGGGTCCGCCGTCCCGGCACGCTGGAGGACCGGCACCACCGGTACGCCCGCGAGACCGAGAAAGCCTTACGGGAAGCCGAAAACCTCGCCGAGGCCGCGCGGCTTCACCATGACCGGGTGGCCGCGGCGACCGACGAGGTGCTGGCGGGGCTGACGGCCAGGACCACCGACCTCGACGACCTCGCCCGTGGCACCGCCGACGCGGACCGCGCCTTCCGGGTGCTGTCGTCCGAACTGGCGGCGGCACGCGGGCGGGTGGACCTCGCCGAGACGAACCAGGACCTCGCCGCGGCGCTGGACGACGTCCGTCGGCTGGCCGCCGCGCGGTCCGAGGCGAAGGAGCGGCGCGACCTGTTCCGCGAAGTCCTCGCGGAGGAACGGGAAACGCTGGCCGCCGCCGAAGCCTCGGCGGCCGAAGCGCGGGAGCAGCGGGTCGCGGCGGCGGAGCAGCTGGTCCGCACCCAGGCCGGGCTCCAAGCGGCGTGGCTCGATTTCGTGGACACCAAACAGGACGCCTGGTGGCTGGCGAAAGGCGCGCTGGACGCCGAATTCGCGCGGATCACGGCACGGCCCGCCACTCCCGAGGACGAGAAGTGGCGGCACAGCAGGGAAACCGACGCGCCCTGGTTCTCGGTGGCGAACCCCCTCGACCCGGCCCAGTGGGAGCCGCTGCGGGCGATGACGCCGAGCCGGTCCGTGGCCACCGAGACCGCCGACGTGCTCACCACCTTCCGGACGGGGAAGGACAAACGCTACGACGGCGTGATCCGGTACGGCGTCAGCCGCTTCAAGGTCGGCGACCGGGGGGTCACCGAGTTCACCGTGCCGATCAACCTCGTGCCCGGCCGCGGCACCACCGACGAGCAGCTCGCTCAGCTGCGGGAGCGCGCCACGGCCGGTGTCGAGAGGCTGATCAACAAACGCCACGGCCTGCCGAACGGCGATCAGCTGCACGTCCGGATCGAGTTCACCAGCGACCGGCTCGCCGACCGGGAAGGCAACCCCCGGTACCGCGCGTACGACGTCGTCGCCGGTGACGACGAACGCACCACCCAGACCAACTGGCGCTCGGACGCCACCCCGGAGGAACTGGCCCACGAGCTGCTGCACTACCTCGGCGCGGCCGACGAAGAACACGACAAGGACCGGGTGTTCCTCAGCCGGGAGGACGACGGCACGACCGGTGTCGTCACCGGCGACGAAAGCATCATGGGCAAGGACGTCGTCAAGCCCGGCGTGACGCCGAAGCTGATGCCCCGCCACACCTGGATGATCCAGCACGTCCTGCACAGCCAGCTGGGCCCGGGTCACCGCCTCACCGACCCCGGCCAGGACGCGCTGCCGGGCGTCCGGCCCGCCGCCGACGCCGGATTGACCGACGCGCAGCGGGCGGCCCTCGGCCGAGAGCGCCGGAAGGTCGTCCAGGTCGGCGGCGACACCGTGGGAGCGAACCTCGTCGAGGCGATCGCACGGACGCTGGCGCCGGATTCCCCGGCGCGCCAAGCGGAACTGCGGAACCGCGCCGCCGCTCTGCGGCAGGCCACCCCGGAGGAGGTCGCGGTCGCGCTCGACGTCCGCCTGGAGCTGCTGACCGAGGACGGGGGGACGGTCCGGCTCGGTCCCGACGACGGCGAGCCGGTGCGGGTCGCGTTGACGTCGTCGGCCGATTTCCTCGCCACGGCGCGGGTTCCGGTGCCCCCGGGGCTCACCGGCGCCCAGCAGGACACCCTCTTCCGGCTCGGCAAGACAGCGGTGCCCGCCGGCGGGGAGCCGGTCACCGGGAACCTGATCGCCGCGATCGCCGCCGCCGTCGCTCCCGAGTCGGCGTCACGCCAGGCGGAACTGCGGGAACTGGGCGCGACCCTGCGGAACACGACCGCGGCGAAGATCGCCGAAGCCTTCGGGGTCCGGCTGCACGTCGTGACCGAGAACGGGGACGACCTCGCGTACGGCCCCGCCGGACCGCGGCCCGTCCGGATCGTGCGGACGTCGGGCGGGGAGTACCTCGCGACCCGCGACGTCGACACGAGGACGGCTTCGAGGCCCGCTCCGAACCGGTCCGAGACCGGCGAATCCGACGGATACGACTCCGGGATCGAGCGGGAGTACGGGCTCGACCGCGCGTCGCAACGGCACTTCCAGCACCTGGCGGACACCACGGGAACCGTGTTCGACGTGCGACCGGTCAACCCGGACGCGCTTCGTCACGCGCTCGACGGCGCCCAGCCCGCGCCCGCCGGGCTGACCGCGCACACGGTCACCGTGTGGGACGTCTACCTCGGCATGCCGGAGCACTGCATCGGGCTGGTCGCGCGGTTCGAGCCGGTGCCCCCGGACCTGGACGCACTGCCACCGGCCATCCGCCCGAGGGTCTCCGAGCGCTACTACCGGCGCCGGGCCGAGTATCTCGATCCGGCGGACACCCTCCCGCCCCGGCACCGCGTCCTCGACGGTGTCGTGCAGCGGGAGACCCCGGACGGCTGGGTGTCGTTGATCGGCACCGACGCGAGCCATGTCCGCCACCCGGACGCCACCGGTTCGATGCTGACCGACGACGTCGGACAGGACTTGCCGCTGCTCGGATCCGTCGCCCTCACGACACCGCTGGGCCGCGACGGCGTGCCTGACGGCTTCGACGTCGACAACGCCACCGAAACGCTGATCCGGTTCGCGCCCCGGGAACCGGCCCGTCCGGTGTTGTACGACGACGCGGAACAGGCCGATGACGGGTTCTGGGCCGGGTTGGACGACCTCGGGAATTCCGTCGAAGACGACCAGCGCTCGGAGGTCAGTGCTTCCTCCCTCGACTCGGTGCTGGCGGAAGCCACGCTCGACTACGAAGTCGAATCGGACGGCTCCGAAGCGCCGTTCACCCGCTTCGACTATTACGGCACCGTGGTGGACAGCGACGAGTTCCCCTTCTCCGTTCCCGTGATCCGGCGCGAAGCCGTCGATCACCCGCTGATCTCCTTCTCCTCGGACAAGACGCTCGCACTGCCGGTGGTGGAGGGCGGGCATTTCCGGGAGTTCTACGCGACCGAGTCGCGGGTCGCCTCCGTGAACGCGCGCCTTTCCGAACTCGGCAGCAAGGTTTCGCTGGTCGTGAACCCGGGGAACAAGGTCCTGGCCGGCGGTCGGACGCTCGTGATGGTGAAGCCCTTCTTCAAGGAACCGCCGTCGGCGGTGTGCAGCGAGTTCGCCGGCGCGATCATGGGCGCCCCGCCCCGGCAAGCGGTGCTGCGATCCGGCGACGGGCCGCCCGTCCTCGCCCCGGTGCGGGACGGCGGGGCGTTCCGGTTCCATGGCACGTACGAGGTGGCGGACGCGCTGGCGAAGTTCGCCGCGGGAACGGACGAGGACGCCGCGATCGATCCGGCGAAGGTCGCCCTCGCCATGCGGTCCGCCGGGGTGAACAGCCCGCTGAGCGGTAAGGAGTACGGGACCTCGTTGCGAGCGGGTACCGGCGCACGGGCCAAACTGGACCGGGCCGCCGCGGCACTCGGGGTGAACCAGTACGCGTGGGCCGAGCCGGGTGAGGCCTACGTCGCGCAGTCGGTCGCCGTGCCGGGCGCGGACGGACCCGACTACGGGTTGAACTACTCCCGCGCCGACGCGGAACAGCTCGAACAGTTCTTCGGCTATCACTTCGGTGCCATCGTCCTCAACTCGGAGAACGACGGCGCGCAGGTGTCCGTCGAGATCTCCCGCCAGTCGAAGATGCGGGCCGAACTCCTCGACGACGCGATCCGGAAGAACATCGACCGGCTCGGTGACGGGCTGAAAGCCGAGATCGACCGGCATCCGCCCGGAACGCTGGAGCGGCGCTTCGTCGAGGCGTTGTCGACCATGCGTGAGATCGAAGCCCGCCCGGACATCGAAGACGTCGACGAGGACTGGGGCTGGCGCAACGCCAGAGCCGAGGCGCGCCAAGCCCTTTCCGGGCTCGCCGGCGATCGGCTGCCGTCGCTCGGCAGGTCCTGGCTCCTTCGCCTGTACCAACAGAAGAAGGGCAGGACGTTCTTCGAACAGAGCGCCCAGGTCGAGGACTTCGGGTACGTCCAGACGCTCGCGAATCCGCTGGTCATGGTCACCACCTCGGTGGTCTCCAGCGCGTCCTATCAGGCCCCGATGGGCAAGACGTGGAATCCGGTCGAGCTCGCGACCCAGGGCAGGCAGCGGCTGGAGCCCACCGCGATCGGCCGTCTCACCACGCTGGCGAAAGAGGTCACCAAGACCGCGTTGTGGCGTCACCGCAACAAGTTGCCCATGCCGGAAGTCCTGCTGGAGGGGTATGGAAACTCGCGCCTTCACGGCACCAGGACAGGACTTCGGCGTGCTCAGCTCGCGGAGACCTTCTTCCGGAGCAAGCTCGACGAACTGATCCGCGAGAAGCAGAAAGACCTTCCGCCGGGCGAGGAACGGCTGTCCGCGGACCGTGTCCCCGTCAACGTGGTCTCACACGGTGGCGCGAAGCCACCGGGCGCGCCCGACGCGAGGGCCGCCCGCCGGGAGGTGCGGGCGACCATGACCACCGCCAACGGACCTCGGCCCGTGGACGATCCACCGGACGGGTTCTGGGTCTCCGGAACGCCTAGTCCCCGTGAAGCACGCGCGCTGGATCTGCTGGCCTCGCTGGGATACGGCCCGTTCGACACGCCGTCGGACCTGTCCCGGCTGGCCAGTGCGACCCGGGCGGACTCCGCGGCGGAGGAAGCGGCAGGCGACCAGGAAACGGGCTCGGTCTGGCACGCCGCCGCGTTGCTCGCCGAGTCGGGCGGCGAGTTCACGGTGGCGAGGCTGGCCTCGATGCGCGTGCTGGCCGACGTGGCACGCGCCGAGCTGCGGCTCTCCGAGCAGGCCACGATCACCCTGGACCATCTGGAGCTCGCCGCCGAACGCCTCGGCCGGCCCGGCGACCTCACGGAAGTGCTGGCGCACATCGAGAGCGCCGAGCGGCCCGTCACGGCCGAGACGCTGCGCAAACCCGCCGAGCAGGCCGCGGTCACCAAGGCCGTCTTCGACGTGCTGGTGCCGACGTCACACCGGATCGAGGCCGTCCCGCTCGAAGGGAACCGCGGGATCAGGCTCGACGACGCGAGCCTGGAAGGCGTCGTCGGCGGTTACCCGGCCGACGACAGGTTCTTCACCTTTCTCGCGCACGGTGACACGAACGGCGCCCCGGTGCGCGGCGCCGGGAGCACCCCGCTGAGCCCGTCCGACGTGGCGACCCTGCTGGCACGCGCCAAGGACGATGGACTGTGGGACGGCGAGAAGCCGGTGATGTTCGCGTCGTGCGGCGCGGGCAGCGGCGGCGGCAAGTCGTTCGCGGCCCGGGTACTGGCCGAACTTCGTGCCCGGGGGATCGACGCGGAGGCCGTCGCCCCCGACGGCCCGGTGTACTTCGTGCCCGGCGCCGGCGGAACGAACGGACCGGGTCATCTGGTGGTGACCGGCAAGGTCGGGATCGACGCGGCCGGCCTGCCCGTGGTCGCGCCGAACGGGAACTGGGTGCACCTCACCGGCTCCCGGGGCGAGACGCTCCCGATCGGCGCGCACATCGTGGTCGAGGACAGGGAGACCTGGCGCACGGGTCCGGTGCCCGGCTACGTCGTCGGGAAACCGGTCGAAGAGCTGGACGGTGCGGTGCGGCTGGCCGAAGACTCCGGCCGCGCGACGGATGAGATCTCCTTCCGGGAAGGCAGCAAGGACCTCGACCAGGCAGCTTTGGCGAAGGTCGGGCAAGTCGCGAGGCAAGTGGTGGCGACGGCGGTGGCGCGGCGCGAGCAAGGGCTGCCGTCCCCGGTGGTGGAAGTGACCGGCTTCGGCAACGGGGCCCTGTTCGGCATCGGGCAGGCCGTCCGGACGGGGAACGCGCGAGCCGAAGCGACCGTGAACGCTTTGCGCGCCGCCGTCGCGAGCGAACTGGAGAGGCAGGGGACCGACGCGGAGGTGCTGTCGCCGGCCGCCATCAGGGTCGTCTCCGCTTCCTCGCCGGACGGGACGACCTCTCGGCAAGCCCGCCGTCGTGCCGTGATCACGATCGTCACCGATCCCGTGGCCCACGGCCCTCGGCCTGTCGGCGTGGACGTGCGACCGGCACCGGTCGAACGGAACCCGTCGGATACGTCGGGGACGTCGGCGAAGTCGGCGGTCACGGTCAACTCGGTCGCGGTCACCGACCCGTACCCGGGCAAGGTACTCGACCGCGACGTCGTGACGGAGGCGCAGCAGGAGCTCTTGACCAAGCACGGCTTCGAACCTGTTCTGGTCGAAGGAGTCACGCCGCACGACTCCTTCCGCGAGGCGGTGCTGGCGAGCCTCCCCGATCGCGCGCCGCGTGAACACGCGCGGATCACCGGGAAGATCGCCGGGTTCGCGAAAGAACATCCGGACGGGTTCGAGCTCGACGCGCTCGCCAGGGCCGCCGACGTCCAGGTCCACGTACTCGGCCCGGACGGCTCGTGGACCAGCCACGGCGACGAGACCGGACGTCCCGTGCACATTCTGCGCGCCGACGTCGACGGCACGGACGCCTACCTCGGCACCAAGGAGAACGTCCACATCGGACGCCCGAAGGTCAGCTACCCCGGCCCCACCGTGTTGCGGAGCGGCAAGGACCTCAAGGTGGTGCACCGCGGCGAGTTCGAGGTCGAGACGGTCAAGGGGGAGCACTACGTCCGTATCTACACCGCGGTCCTGTCGCCCGCCGAGCAGGGCAAGGAACACAAGGACGTGCACCAGGCATCCGACGGCACCGTCCTGCCGTTCAGCGGCGTGGGACGTGAAGGACCGAAGGTCTTCTGGGCGGGTGGCGGACGCCCCCTGCGCGCGGTGCAGTGGCTCTCGAAGTACGAGACCGACGTGCACCTCAAGCCCGGGATCCCGCCGGTGCTGCGGTCGTTCCTGGTCCCGCTCCCGACGTTCCTCGAAACGAGTACGCAAGCCACCGTCGAGACGGAGGCCGAGGGCAACAGACTGTCGATGAACGTCGACCAGAACGGGGACACGAACCAGTTCGGCGTGCGGGGGATCGACTACGAAGCCCTGCAGAAGAAGGCCCTCAAGGGCTCATTGGTCACCTACACCAAGGCCGGGCACGAAGACACGATGCCGGGGATCGCGGGCCGCCAGGAGGCCATCGGCGATCTGTACTCCCGGCTCGGCCTGCGCCCGGACTTCGATTCCGCGCGGCTGGGCCGCGAGAACGACCCGTGGTTCACGTGGTCTTCCGAGGGGCGCAAGAACTTCCGCAACAACCCGGTCGCACTGCGGAACATGGCGAGGAAACTCGGCAATCACTACCACACCTGGAAGGGCTCGCCGGACATCTACTTCACCCCGGCCACCGACAGCATCCCCGGGGAATCGGACGCCGTGGTGACCGACAGTCCCCAGCGCCGGGTGGAGGACATGCACGAGTTCGTCAACACCTTCGGCCCCGGGAAGGGGCCGGTCGAGCAGCTCGCCGGCGGGATCGGGGCCGCGATCGACCTCGCCACCCGGACCTACGGCGCCGAGGGGATCCCGGTCAGTCAGAAGGAGTTCAAGGCCGCGGTGCTCGGGCCCGTCAAGAACCTGCTGAACCCGCCGCAGGTGATCCTGACCGCGGTGATCAAGGAGGTCGACCCGGGGAACAACTTGCGGTACGACACCATCGAGAACCTTCGCGCCGCTCTGAAAGAGCACCCGGAGATCGCGGAGAAGACGGCGGAGGTGGTGGCCGGGGCGGTGCGCGCCGGCCTGGTGGACCAGCTCGGCGCCGACGTGGTGGACGAAGGGCTCGGGGAAAGGATCCTCCCGGTCGTCCACGACGTCGTCCGCGAGCGGGTCGACGCCCTGCACCGTGAGTGGGGAGACGAGCTGGAGGCGCTGGGCAAGGCGAAGCGCGGCTACCTCAGCGGGGCGCGCGGTGATGCCTTCGTCCGCGGGATCACCAAAGGCCTCGAAGCCGATCCAGGGCTCAAGAAACTGTTCGCCGAGTCGGGGGTGCGGATCGCGCCGGAGACCTACGCCGCGCAGATCAAGTCCACGGTCGTGCCCAAGGCCCTGCGCGTGGTCACGAAGGACAAACTCATCGACAAGGACGAAGACGCCCTGCGTGAGATCTTCGTCGGACGGCAGGAAGCCGTCGCGGACGCGCTGAAGGCCGAACTCGCCCGCAAGAACGTGGGCAAACTCGTCGCACCGGCCTTCCGGGACAGTTTCGCGGCGGATGTCGTCGCGGCCGCGCGGAGGCCGGAACTGCTCGTGGGAGCGACGTTCACCAAGGTGACCGAGACCCAGGTCGACGAGTTCATGGACCTCGTGCCGGAATACGCGACGCAGGCCGAAATCGGATCGACCGTCGCGATCGACGAACGCCGGATCAAGGTGGACTTCAACACCCGGCTTTCGGTGCTCGTCGAGAACCACATCGAGGGCGCGCCGTTCTCGAACGAGTTCGGCCTCTGGCGGGAGAACGCCGAGTTCGGCTACACGCAGAACCACGACGCGGCCGTTCTCGCGAAACACCAGGCAGCGGGGAAGGCCTTGGCGCAGACGATCAAGACCCAGCTCGCGGCCCCGAACGCGCGTTCGGGGAAGGTGATCGTCGACGAGCTGGTGTCCAGAGTGGACGAAGGGGTGACCGATCCGCACGAGCTGCTGGCACGCAAATTCGCCGAAACGGTCAAGAAGCAGGACGGACGCGCCGACCGGGCGCCGGGCGATTCGACCCGGAACACGTTCGGCGAGCACGCCCAGATGGTGCTCAACCAGTACCTGAAGATCACCGAAGGCCACGAGGACGCCGCCCGGTTCGTGTCGAGGGAGGCGATCGCGAAGGCGATCCTGTTCCACGACATGGAGAAGGTGAACTCCAAGAGGCAGTTCGGCGACGCCCAGCTCAGCCATGACCGCGAACCCGAGCACCGCGGCGCCATCCAGCAGATGCGGCGGCACGAAGGACTGTGGACGAGCCGCCGGGACTTCGAGCTGGCCTGCCGGATCGTCGACTCGGACCCGTTCGGCTACTACTTCCGCGAAAAAGACCTGGACGCGAAGAGGGTGTACGACTTCATCCGCGGCGTGGCCTTCCAGGCGAAACGGCCGGACGACACGGCGCCGAGCGCCTCCGACGTCCGGAACCTGTTCCGTGAGTTCCACCAGTACTACCAGGCGGACTTCTCCTCCTACAGCAACCAGGCGAAGTTCGTCGACGATCAGACCGGAGACGTGCGCGACGGCTTCGACACCCTGATCGGGATGGCGGAGGACGAGGACGGCGGGCACGTGCCGGTCCCCGGCGATCACCGGCTCGCCTACTCGAACCGGAGCGACGGCAGGAAGCCTTCGTACGAGCAGAAGTTCAACGAGCTCGCGAAGCTGTTCGACGACGCTGTCGCCCAGGCCACCCCGTGACTTCCGGGACGCGGGAACCACCGGCGGTTCTGCCGCCTCTCCTGCGTGGTGCGCCGCGGTCCGATGCGATGTGCTGGGGTGGCGAAACCATGCCCGCCGACAGGAGGTATCCCGGTGACCACAGCGGAAGAGTTCACCCTGGCCAGGGTGTTCGACGTCGTCGACCCCGAAACGGGACCGGGATTCTCGCCGGACCGTCCGCGGATCGAGGACCCGGCGGAACTGCGCGCCGTCGTCGCGTACCTGACCGGCGGCACCCCGATCCTGGTCACGCCGTCCTTGCTGGACGACGTCGTCCAGCCGGCCCGGACCGCGGTCGTGCCGACGAACTTCCTCACCGACGGCACGTGGATCTGGACCGACACCGTCACCTACTACCTGGAAAACCACGGAATGGCCCCGGAACCGGGTCTGCTCGGCCACATCCGGGCGCGGGGGACGACACCCGGGCCGGTGACGGCGGACGTCGTCCAGCGCGCCGCCGGTTTCGTCCTGGCGCCGCCCGCCGAGCGGACGGCGGTGTGGCGCGCGGGGTGATTCCTTCCGGTTCTTCTGCTGGTGGTTGTTCATGGTGACCGGGCCACGCGTGCCGTTTACTGAATCCAGAGTCGCAGAACCGCCCGACACCAAGGAGTTGACGTGTCGCTACGAATCCAAGGCTTCCCCGGTCGTTCCGCCCGGTCCGAAGAGGACATGGTGGCCGTCTACGTCTCCCGCGACGACATCCGTGACCTGGACGCGGGTGAGCTCGGCGGCCGGATCGCCGCGGCCGCCGGCATGGCGAAGGCGGCCACGGCCATCGCCGAGTTCGAACCCGGGCCCCGCTACACCATCCAGGACGTCCTGCTCGGGCACATCACCTGGGAGGAACTCACCCGCACCTCGGCGTGACGGCGGGCTACGAGGCGTTGAGGCGGTCGGCCAGTTTCTCCCGGAGCTTGCCGCCTTCGGACCGGCCGAGCCGGTCGCAGAGGCCCAGCGCGCGCTCCCGGTCGTCGCGTGCCGACGCCGGATCGCCCATCTCCTCGGACAGGGCGGCCCTGTCGCAGAGCGTGTCGATCTGGGCCTGCGTCAGCCCGATGCGTTCGTAGACTTCCTCGGCCTCGGTCAACCGGCGGCGCGCGTCCGCGTGGTCGCCCCGGCGGCGGAGGAACTTCCCGGATTCCTGGAGCGCCCGGGCCTGGCCCATCCCCGCGCCGTGGCGGCGGAACAGGCCGAGTGCCCGCTCACACTGGGCGAGTGCCCTGTCGAGCGAGTTGAGCGCGGCCAGGTTCTGAGCCGACCGCAGCAGGACGTACGCGTAGTTGGTGTCGTCCACCGGCGTGCGCGAGCCGCCGTGTTCCTGCGCGAAATAGCGGACACACGTGTCGAACTCCTCGGCGGCGTCGTCGAACCGGCCGTTCCGGTACCAGTAGGACGCCCGCATCGCCCGCGCCACGTGGACCCCGAGCGGATAGCCCGCTTCTTCGAACAGGCTCGCCGCCTCGTCGAACAGCTTGGGCGACGTGGTGAGGCTGGTGTCGCGCGCGTGGGCGCTGGTCAGGTACACCCGGGCCCAGCCCTGTTCACGGCGATCACCCGCCTCCTCGGCGGCGTCCCAGGCCCGGCGGGCCATCTTGACGGACTCTTCCGCCTGATCGCACAGCGAAGCCTGCACCCAGGCCAGATAGTTCAGATGGACGGCTTCGTCCCGTTTGCTGCCGATCGCGACGGCCGAGTCCACCGCGAGGGCGAACACGTCGCGCCAGGTGCTCGCCGTCCCGCCGATCTCCGAGTACCAGTGCATCGACTCGGCCAGGTCGAGGACCTTCCGGTGCTCGCCCCGGGCGGCGAGGCTCTTGACCGCGGCGAGCCAGTTCTTCAGCTCGACCTCCAGCCATCTGCCCGCTCGGGAGTGATCGTCGAACGACGGCGTCGCGACCGGAAGCGGGCTCACGCCGTCGGTCGGATGGAAGTAGCGGCCCGCCGCCGTCGCGGTGCGCACCAGCCACCCGGCCAGCCGGTTCTCGGCGGCCTCCACGGCTTCGGGGGCTTCCTCCCGCGCGAGCCGTTCGGTCGCGAAGACCCGCAGGAGGTCGTGGAACTGGTACCGCCCGTTCTCCGGCGACGTCTGGAGCAGGCTCGCGTCGGCCAGCTCCTCCAGGAAAACGGCCGCGTCGTCCTCGTCGGAGGCTTCGATCAGGGTCATCGCGGCCCCGACGGAGAAGTCCGCGGCCGGGACGAGCGAAAGCCGCCGGAACACCGCGGCGGCGTTCGGGCTGAGCTGGCGGTACGAGAGTTCGAACACGCTGCGCACGTCGAGGTCGCCGGCGGTCAGCGTGGTCAGCCGCCTGCTGCGGTCACGGAGCTGATCCACCAGCCGGGTCAGCGGCCAGGTGGGGCGGCTCGCCAGCCGGTTGCCCGCGATCCGCAGCGCCAGCGGCAGCCGTCCGCACAGCCCGACCAATTCGAGCGCCGCCTGCCGCTCCCGCGTGACCCGGCTCGTCCCGACGATGGACGCCAGAAGGGCGACGGCGTCGTCCTCGCCGAAGACGTCGAGAGGGAGCCGGTTGGCGCCTTCGAGCCCGACCAGCATCTGACGGCTGGTGATCAGGGTGAGACAGCGGGGACCGCCGACCAGCAGCGGGCGGACCTGGGCTTCGTCGGCCGCGTCGTCCAGCACGATCAGGGTGGCGCGGTCCTGGAGGAGGGAGCGGCACAGGCTCGCCCGGTCCTCGGGATCGGCCGGGATACGGACGGCGTCGATGCCCAGCGAGCGCAGGATCAGATGCAGCACGTCCGCCGGGTTCGTCGGTTCGGCGGACATCCCGCGCAGCTTCAGGAACAGCCTGCCGTCAGGGAAGTCGGCGGCGAGGTTGTGCGCCGCGCGGACCGCGAGGGTGGTCTTGCCGGTGCCGGGGGGACCGCTCAGGATCGCGACCCGGCCCGCCCGGCGACGCCCGTCGCACAGGCCGGCGGCGAGGTCGCGCAACGCGTCGAGGTCGCCTTCGCGGCCGGTGAGGTCGTCGACGTCCGTCGGCAGGACGCCGATCAGCGGCGACTCGTAGAGCCCGGACGGAGCGGGCGCGGCGACCGGCTGGGCACGACCCTGCCGCGCGACCTTCTGCAACGACGTCAGCTCTTCGTCGGTCAACGACAGCGAAGCGGCGAGCGCCTCGATCGTCCGCCGCTGCGGGCTCTTGGCGATTCCCCGTTCCATGTCGCTGATGGCCCGGACACTCACCCCGGATCCCTCGGCGAGCTCCTCCTGAGTGAGGTTTGCGCGAACGCGATACCCCTTCAGCAGCGCCTTGAAAGTGGTGGCTGCCCTTCCCGAGGCGGCGTTCGTCATGGCCGAATTATGCATCCCCACCCTGCCCGCCCAACTCGCCCTCGGCCTCGGGAAGCGGCCTTTCACCACACTGTGTCGCGGCCTCGGCGACGGTCCGGGGAGACCGGTCGGCGGGCCTCCGCGACCGTGATCAGGACGAACGCGGGACGAAGATGACCGTTGTGAGAACACGACGTTGCCGGCGGTCGCGTGGCGCGGTGACCGGGACGGTCCGTCGTGACCGAGCGTAGTTCCTGTGTAACGATCGTCACGGAGTGCGTCGACTGTCCACAGTGGTCAGACCTGCTGGGGCGTCGTAACGGCTGGTGATCGCGGCGGCGCGATCGCGCAGGGCGGTGCGCAACCGCCGCGGGGACAGCGCCTCCACGTCCGTGCCGAGCTGCCACAACGCCCATTCGGCGTGCCGGTCGTCCTGGAAGGTCATCTCCAGCCGCAGCCAGCCGTCCGCGTCCGATTCTTCGGCGAGGACGGCCAGCGCGGTGCCCACCAGTCCTTCCCTGCGCGGCGGTCGCACCCGCGCCAGCACGGTGACCTGGTCGCCGCCGGTCCGGAACCGGGTGCCGCGCTCCTGCCAGGCCCGGTCCAGGTCGACCCGGTCCGCCCGCTGCGCGGGTTCGGGGAGCTCCTCGGCGGCCCGCAGCCGGGACAGCCGGTAGGTGCGGTCCTCGCCCGCCCTCGTGGCCAGCAGATAGCCCTGATCGCGGACGGTGACCAGGCCGATCGGGTCCACCGTGCGCCACTGCGGCTTCCGGCCCGCGGCCGCGTAGTGGATGCGCAGCTTGTGCCCGGCGAACACCGCGCGCCGGACCTCGGCCACGATCGCGTCGGGCACCTCCTCGGCGGCCACCCGGCGCGAGAGGAGGTCGGTCTCCGGGTCGACGAGCAGCCGCCGGGCCGCGCCCGCCGCGGTGTCACGCTGGGTTTCGGGCAGGGCGTCGACCACCTTCAGCATCGCGGAGGCGAGCGCCGAGCCGAGCCCGAACGCCTGCGCGCCGCGCCGGGACCCGGCGATCAGCAGGGCGAGCGCCTCGTCGTGGTTCAGTCCGGTGAGCTCGGTCTGGAAACCGGGCAGCAACGCGAAACCGCCGTGCCTGCCGCGTTCGGCGTAGACCGGGACGCCCGCCGCGGACAACGCCTCGATGTCACGCAGCACGGTGCGGGTGGACACCTCCAGCTCGCGCGCCAGCGTGGCGGCGGAAAGCTGGCCGCGGTGGCGCAGCAGCAACACCAGGGAGACCAGCCGGTCGGCGCGCATGCGAAAACTCTAACGGAATACACGACACAGGATGTCGTGTATTCGCTGCGAAGCTGCTCCGCATGACAAGCAGGACTGTGGCCACCGAGCCGAACGATCTGGGCAAATTCTTCATCGAGCGCGGCAACGCGGGTGATGTCGAGGGGCTCGTGGCGTTGTACGAACCGGACGCCGTGCTGGCGTTCCCGCCGGGCAACCTCGCGACCGGGCACGCGGAGATCCGCAAGGTGTACGAGGAGTTCGTCGCGGCCGCGCCGGAACTCCTGCCGGGCAGGCAGCATCCGGCGCTGACGGGCGAGGACCTTGCGCTCACGGCGTCCACGCTGACCACCGGCGAGGTGACCGTCGAGGTCGCCCGCCGTCAGCCGGACGGCTCCTGGCTCTGGGTGCTGGACCAGCCGGTGTTCGTGCCGTAAGGGGGCGGTTCGCCGGTGACGGGGCCGTACCCGTCACCGGCGAACGGCGTCAGACCGTGCAGTTCCTGGCCGTACCGGTGTTCACCTTGGCTCCGGTGAATTCCTCGATGATGGCGACGTTCTCCGGGGCGTAGTTCTTGGCGACGATCTTGGCCACGTCCGCACTGCCGAGTTTGGCCGCGTAGGGCTCGGACTGATCCAGCCAATACGCCGCGCGGAGGAATTCGGTGAGCACGAATTCGCGCAGTTCCGGCTGGCCCTTGATCTTGGCCCAGTAATCGGGATACTTCGCCTTGGCGACGCGCAGGTAGAGCTGAAGGTAGCGAATATTGGTGGCGACGATGTCCCTGGCGTTGCTCGCGCCGATTCCCTGGATGAACTCGGCGACGACCGACGCCGCGGGCAATCCCATGAGCCCGGCGTTGAGTTCGGCGATGACACCCTGGATTTTGTACGAACCCTGCTGCTGGTCACGCAGATAGATGTCGTCCATCGACTTGGTGAGATTGTCCGTGATCAGCGGCAGGATCTCGCGGCGGGCGAAGCCGCCGTGGATCGGGACCTTCATCGCCTTGCGGGAAGCGTTGATCCACGCGGAGACGTAGACGTCCCATGAGGTTCGCGAAGGATCCAGGTCCCACATGTGGGTTTCTTCGTGGATCGCGACCATGAGGGACTCGGCGAGCCCGTTGAAGCTGGTCTTGGTGACGAACTGGCTGAAGTACTTGTCCTTGGCCTGGGCGATCGCGAGGCCTTCGCCGCTCGGCCATCGCCGTTTGTACACACCTTGGATCGTCTGCAACCACTTCGAAGACGTGAAAGCGGCCTTTATGTCACTGACATCCGCTTTCGGCTGCGAAGGCTCTTCATAACATATGGGCGCCCGTACTTTAGTCGTGTCCTGGGCGGCCGCGGGGGCGGTCAATTGAGTGAGGGAAAGGGCGAGGCATGCGGTCAGTACGGTAATACGATTGCGCATTGGGACCTCGGTTCACGGTAGGGTTTCCGTGGGGGCGGAACGCAGTGTCCCCTACTCGTCACCGTTTGTTCAATGATCCAGGTCGGACTGCGGCTGTACAGGCTAGGAATTATGGCGGCGAACGGGCTATTCCGCGGCCAGCCTGGATCGGCGCACGCTGTAACCGAAGTAGATCAGCAGGCCGAGCGCCATCCAGCCGCCGAAGACGATCCAGGTGGCGCCGTCGAGGCTGAGCATCATGTAGCCGCAGCACAGCACGCCGAGGATCGGGGTGACGGGCGAGAACGGCACGCGGAACGAGCGGGGAGCCTCCGGCTGACGGCGCCGCAGCAACAGGACGGCGATGTTCACCAGCCCGAACGCGAAGAGGGTGCCGATACTCGTGGCGTCGGCCAGCTTGCCGAGCGGGATGAACGCGGCCAGCGCCGCGACGAACCCGGAGACCACCAGGGTGTTGATCCGCGGGGTGCCGGTCTTGGGATCCACTTTGGACAACGCCGCCGGGACCATGCCGTCACGGGACATCGAGAACAGGATGCGTGTCTGCCCGTAGAGGACGGTCAGCACGACGCTGGAGATCGCCACGATCGCGCCGACCGCGAGCAGCCCGGCCCACAGCGGGTTGTCGGACACGGCGCCGAGCACATGCGAGAGCGCGGCTTCCTGGCCGTCGAACTCCTGCCACGGCAGCGCGCCGACGGCGGCCACGGCGACCAGGCAGTACAGCACGGTGACGATGGCGAGGGAGAGCAGGATCGCGCGCGGCAGGTCCCGCTGCGGGTTCTTCGCTTCCTCGCCCGCCGTGGAGGCCGCGTCGAAACCGATGTAGGAGAAGAACAGTTTCGCGCCACCGGCGCTCAGCCCGGCCAGGCCGAGCGGCAGGAACGGCGTGAAGTTCGCCGCCCGGACCGCGGTGAACGCGATCGCGCAGAACAGCACCAGCGTGCCGATCTTGATCACGACCATGATCGCGTTGGCCCGCGCGCTCTCCTTCGCGCCGGACAGCAGCAGGAACATGGCGAGCAGCACGACGAGAATGGCCGGGACGTTGACGATCCCACCCGAACCCGGTGGCTGGCTCAACGCGTCCGGGATGGCGAAACCGAACGTCAGCCGCAGCAGCTCGTTGAGATACTGCCCCCACCCGACCGCGACCGATGCCACCGAGACGCCGTATTCGAGCACCAGGCACCAGCCGCAGACCCAGGCGACCAGCTCGCCGAGCGTGGCGTACGCGTAAGAGTAGGACGAACCGGACACCGGGATCATCCCGGCGAGCTCGGCGTACGAAAGCGCCGAGAACAGCGCGGTGACGCCGGCGAGCACAAAGGACAGCACGACCGCGGGGCCTGCCACGGGGACCGCTTCGCCGAGCACGACGAAGATCCCGCTGCCCAGCGTCGCGCCGATGCTGAGCATGGTCAGCTGGCCGAGACCGAGGGAGCGCTTCAGCGTGCCGTGATCACTCTCGGCGATCAGGTCGGCGACCGGTTTCCGCCGCATCGCCGCGGCTCGCAGATTCATGCCGACGACCGTATCTGCCGCCTCGCGCGCGCTTCGCAGGGTGGTCGAGTGGGCCGTGAGTGGCGTTATCGCGTCAGGGCGAACCGTGTCTCAGGTACCTCTGGTCGGGGGGTTTCGCGTGACCGGTGGGACGGCACGCGTGACTGGGCGGACGGCGGACTCGGCCGTCGCCGAGTGCCGTCCATCTGGACACGCGTGTCGTCCGTCTGATCACGCGTGTCGTCCACTCGGTCACGCGCAAGTACCGAGCTTGGTCACCGTGGTAGTGCGTGGCGTTTCGGGTTATCGAGAGGCAAGGCAAATGTGGTGTGATCGAGTCTCCTGCCGAGCAGGGCTTCCGCGGCCCGGCCTGAACTGGCCTGCGGGAGCGGATCGCGACTTCGGCCGTCCACATGAGGCACCCCTTCCAGCCGGAACGCCCGTTTCGGGCACTTTGCGTGGCTTTGCGAAGAGGTCGTGAGTGATAAAGATGGTTAGAACCTTCTTTATAACACACGACCCCACGCGGAACAGCCCCTACGGGCATGAATCGGACACTAAAACGC
>NZ_JBHXJK010000049.1:0-22576 GCF_042723255.1 Amycolatopsis thailandensis | reverse complement strand
TCCGGTACGGCGGTTGGGTGTATTTGGGTGTGTTTTGGGATTTGGTTTTTGTGTTATAATGTTGTTACTCCCTTTTTTAATCCAACCCCACCCCACGCGGAACAGCCCCTACGGGCATGAATCGGACACTAAAACGCCGCTGGGTGTCCCATGTGGACACTCGGGCCGCGACCAGCCCGCCGGCCAGTCCGAACCTGCCCCTCACCGCCCGGCCAGCTGCCGGTCGTGTACCCGGCGCCAGATCAGCAAGGAGACCACCGCGCCGCACAGGCACAGGAACATGTCCCACTGGGTGTCCCAGACATCCCCTTGGGTGGCCAGGAAATCGTCCGCGCCCGACCCCGCGAGCAGCGCGCTGAACCATTCCACGAATTCGAAACAGGCCGCGATCGCCAGGCAGACGCAGACGGTCAGGAACGAGGTCCAGCCACCAGGCCGCAACGGCGTCCGGCGAAGAAGCACCTCACGGACGGCGATCGCGGGGACGAAGCCCTGGACGAAGTGGGCGAACCGGTCGTAGTTGTTCCGTTGGGTGCCCAGCCAGCCCTGGACCCACTCACCGATGGGGGTTTCCGCGTAGGTGTACTGCCCGCCGTAACACAGCACGATCGCGTGCAGCACCAGCAGCCAGCAGAGCAGCCGGGTCAAAGGGAAGCGTCCGCGCAGCGCCACCACCAGCGGTAACCCGATCAGGACCCAGACGACTTCCAGCAGCCACGTGCCTGGCGACTTCGCCTGGATCCCGGTCACCACGAGTGCGGTGAGCACCACGACGGTCAGCAGGGCCCCTTCGACCCGGCCGACTCCGCGAACCATGGTGGTCAGTTCAGCTTGCGCATGTCGGCGGGTAGGCCGCCGCCGGCGTAGACGTCCTCGGCGAGCTTCGCCAGCGCGGTGAGCGCGACGTTCTGGCTGAACGGCCCGTACGACACCCGGGAGACGCCGAGCTCCTGCGCGGTGGCCAGCGGGATCGAGCCCGGCACGCCGATCAGGTTCACCTTGCGCTCGCCCAGCGCCTCGACCAGCCTGCCGACCTGGGTCTCGTCGAGCTTGCCGGGCACGAAGAAGTTCGACGCGCCGGCGTCCAGGTACGCGCGGCCCCGGGTGATCGCCTCGGCCAGCACCTCCTCGGGGTCGCGGTCGCCCGCCCTGAGGAACGCGTCCGTGCGGGCGTTGAGCACGAAGTCGATACCGGCGGACTGGGCGGCGGCGACCGCGGCCTCGACGGCCTTGACGGATTCGTCCAGCGGCTTCATCTGGTCTTCGAGGTTGCAGCCGACCGCGCCGACCTCGATCGCGCGGGCGACCGTGCCGCCCGGGTCGCCGTAGCCCGCTTCCAGGTCCGCGGTGACCGGCAGGTCGCCCGCCGTCCGGACGATCAGCGCGACCTCGGAGATCATCTCGTCGCGGGGGATCTTCTCTCCGTCGGGATAGCCGCGGGAGGCGGCGATGCCGTGGCTCGGGGTGGCGAGCGCCTGCGTGCCGGGGGTCTCGGCGACGACCTTCGCGGTGATCGCGTCCCAGACGTTGACGACGAGCAGCAGTTCGGGGGCGGCGTGCAGCTCTTGCAGCCGGGTGGCCTTCTCGGCGGTGGAAACCATGCCTTCAATCTAGAGGCCGCCGCAAGGCGAGGGGGCTCAGGACGCGGCCGTGAGAGCGCCGAGTCCACTCGCCTGGGTCCGCCAGTCGGCCTGGTTCGGCGTACCACCTGCCCAGCGCTGCCCGATCCGGTTCAGCGGATCGCGGTCCGACGTCCACAGCGAGTCGGCCTGCCGCTTGGCGTAGTCGCGGTAAGCGGGAGAGTTCGTCGCGGCGGCCAGGTCGGCGAGAAAGCGCATGAAGATGCCCTTGAACTGTTTTTGGTTGTCGTCACAGGAGTTCTGGCCGACGTCGCAGGATTCGGTGAGGACGCCTTTCTCGGTCAGCACCGTGCCACCGACCGCCGCGTCGCCCAGGCGCCGGGCCGCGTCGAGCCAGCGGGTCTCGCCGGTGGCACGCCAGAGCTCGACGAGACCGCCGATGCCCAGGCCCTGGTTGTAGGTCCAGACCGTCTGCCCGTTGTTGCGGCAGTCGCGGGTGAGGCCGTCGTTGACCAGTCCGGACGCGTTGATCATCCCGCTGGTCAGGTACCAGTCCGCCGCGGTCCGGGATCGTCGCAGCCACACCGAGTCACCCGGTGTCCGGCGGTGGACGGAGGCCGCGAGCCGCAGGTACAGACCACTGGTGACGGCGTTCTTGTAGGTCCGTTCCCGGTCCCACCAGACCCCGCCGCCGCAGGTCCCCGGATCCCAGTACTGGTGCACGTAGGCGGCGATCGTGGTCGCCATGGTGAGGTAGCGCGGGTCGCCGGTGTGGTCGTAGGCGGCCACCCACGCGAGGCCCCACCAGGCACTGTCGTCGATGGCCCGGCTGGCGAAATTCCCTTCGATGGCATCGGAACCGCGCTCACCGGCGGGAAAGACGCCGCGGTTCCGCTCGAAGGTGCGCGCGATGATCCAGTCGTGGCGCCGATCCCCGGTCGTCCTGGCGTGGTCGATGACCGCCGTCAACGTCGCCGCCGAGTTCCACCAGCTGCTCGGCCACCAGCCCGGATACGGATCGTAGGAGTACAGGAGCGCGTCGGCCGCCGCTTGCGCGCGGGCCGGTGCCGGACGGGCCCACGCCGTACAGGATCCTTCCTGGTGCGCGGCTTCACGGCCGCAGGCGCGGACGGCGCCGCCGTAGTGGCGGCCCCGGGGATCTCGCGTCGCGAACAACGCCGTCCGGCCGGCGTTCGCGCCCGCGGCGACCGGCGTCCGGCCCAGTGACGAACCACCGGCCCAGCTCACCCCCGCGTCCCAGGAACGATCCAGCCAGATCTCGTCGCCCCGCGCGCCGGATTCGATGGTGCCCCAGGCCATCGCGTTCCCGTCGACGTGCAGGCGGATCGTGCGCCCGAACAACGTTGCCGGCGGAACCGGCTGGGCGTCCCCGTCCGGCTGGGTCGCGCCGTCGCAGACGACGTCGCAGACCTTCGGGTGGATCCATTCGGTACAGGTGACCCCGGCGGCGTCGCCGCACGCGCGGATCACTCCGCGCCGGTGCTTTCCGGGATCGGTCACGTTGTACATCAAGGTTCTCGTGCCGGTCCAGGTACCGGGAACGCTCGCTTTGCCCAGTAGTCCGTCCCAGGTCGCGCCGCCGTCCCAGGAGCGGTCGAGCCAGACCGAATCCCCGGTCGCCCCGCGATCGATGCTGCCCCAGGCCATCCCGTCGGCGTCCGACACATGCAGCCGGAGCACCCGTCCGCCGAACACCTTGTCCGGAACCGGAAAGGTGTCCTGCTGGGCCTTGGAAGGGTCTAGAGTGTCGCAGGACAGCACACAGACCACCGCCGCGGCGGTAACCGGTTTCCCCGCCGGTACGGGAATCGCCGTCAGAATCAGGCAAAGCACGAGATGTATCAGCGATGACATCGTTGTCCGCCCTCGGGGTCGGCCGCGCACCGGATCTGGATGCCTTTCATGATCCGGGTTTCGTCACCGGCCGGTCAACGGGAACCACCGGTCAGGTCTCGGGACAGGATTTCTGTTACGCCTCAAGCCCAGGCCGCGATCTGTAGGGATATCACTTTCGTGGGAGGTCTCGTGGAGCTGACGATCAACGCCGCCGGCGACGAACAGGCGCTGAAGGAGTTCTACGGCTGGCTCCGCGACGACGCCGACGTGACCAGGTCCGCGACGATCCGCACGGCGGGGGAGCTGGGGGTTTTCGAGGTCATCCGCATGTCCATCGGTTCCCTGACCGGGCTGGCGAACCTGGGGATCGCGTGGGGCAACTTTCTGCGCTCTCGCAAGGAAACGCCCCCGTTCACGATCACGGTCGACGGTGAGCTGACCGCGGAGCAGCGCGCCATGCTCCGGAACCTCGACCTGCCGCCGAGCCGCCCGGAGGACGTCGAGTGACCGCGTCCGCACCGGGCTGCCAGGCGTCATGAACCTGCGCGAGAGTTCCGACGCGGGCCAAACGGCGACGACGGGAGCGTCAGCAGGCCGAAGCATCCTGGCGCCCCGTCGTTGTCAGTTGCCGCTCGACGACGCGGTGGGGTCGATTCTCACTGTGTCGTCGTTCTTCACGATGAACACTTTCGACTTCCCGCGTTCCCAATGCTTGGAGACGAGAAAGAGGTGGTTGTTGCCTTGAAGCAGAAGGCGTAACCCGTCATATCTATAGTGGAACTTCTGTTCCGGCGAAGGATTGTGGCTGAGGCTGACCCCTGTTCCGACGATGTCGATGTCGTTCTTGCTGTGCAATCGGATTTCCGGCCGTTGCAGCAAGGCTCGCGCGTCGTCGACGGCGATATTCCTTCCTACGTGTTCCGCGTATTTCTCCACGGCGAGCATGAGGCCCATGCAGCAGAGAATGATCACGGTGAGCGTATGAAGATGATGTACGGACTTCTGGTTCATCGATTGCCGGGACAGGTGCGCGCTGTAGCCCAGGATGGCTGCGCCGGCGAAAACCGCCAACGGTAAAAGGATGGCCGCGGGCCAGTGGGGAAGGCTGTTCGTCAGTATCCCGGCGATGCCGATGAGAAGCAGGGTGCCGCCCACAGGCCTGGCGGTCCGGAGAATGCGGTCGGTCAGCTGTCGGCGCCGAGCGCGGGGAACGCTGCTCAAAAAGCGCGTCAAGCGTCCGGTGATCGCAAAAAAAGCCACTGTGCAGAGAGAAAAAACCAGCAAAGGCCGAATTATCGAGTTCAGGCTCCGCAGTAGGTAGTCGCTGGGAGCCAGTCCTACCAGTGTTATGTCCAGGCCGAAGTACTCCGCCGTCGCGTTGGCGCGAATCCAGCCGACCCTGTAGAGGAGTGCGACGAGGATCGTCGTCTGGGAGATCACGGCCGCGACGATCACCCAGGCTTTTCCTGTCGACGTCTGGGGGCTCTCGCGCTGTTCTGGTTCCGCCGAACCGTTGTCCAGGTTTTCGGGGCTGGGTGAGTAAGTCGTTGTCATCAGGCGCACCACCAATGCTCTTTGACGGAGTATCCGCAGCCTGCGCCACTCGGTGCGCCTGTGCGGCTAGGTGTGGGCGAGGGAAGGGAGGACGTAGGCGTGGCTTCGTCACTCTCGACAGGAACAGGAACGAACCGGCCCCTGCTGGTTGGGGTGTCGGGGATGGGCTTGCTGCTGGGTGACCTGAGTGATTTGCCGCGCTCAGCGGCGGAATCGGTGGCTACGGGCGTGTCCGATGGTCCGGTTGACGGGTGGGGTGGCGTCGGCGGCGTCTCCCGCGGGGAAGGTAACCCGGTTGGACCCGCTTGGGTCGCCGGCTGCGGCGGGTCCTGGACTGGGCTCGGACTTCCGCAGGCGGAGAGAAGCGCGAACGTCGCGAAGGCGACAGTCGGGAGTAATCGGTTAATCACATACCTGAGGTCGTGAGTGGTCGACGTGGGGATACAAAGATCGATCCCGTTCACCGGAAAGAGCGAATCAGGCGCCGCTTCCCAGCCACCGCAACGTTTCCAGCGCCACCGCCACATCCACCGCGTTCTCCGCCAACGGCCGCGGAAGCAGTTCGTCGGCCCGCGCCAACCGCCGGACGACGGTGTTCCGATGGGTGTAGAGCCGTTCCGCGGTCCGCGTCGTGTTGCCCAGTTCGTGCACATAGGTCCGGACGGTCTCGCGGGTTTCGGCGTCGGCGTGCCGGAAGTCGCCGAGCGTGTCGGCGATGAATTCGCCCGCCTGCGCAGGGTCGCCGGTGAGCAGAGCGAGCAACTGGATGTCCTGGTAGCGCGCGATCTGCTGCGGTGAGGTGAGCCGGGCGAGCATCCGCTGGGTGGCGGCGGCGTCCAGATGGCTGCGGCGGAAACCATCGATGCCGCTGCCGGGACGTCCGAGCGCCACCCGGACGTCGGGGTGCGGTGCGAGGTCTTCGGCGAGCCGGTCCATCCGGGGCGGGGTCCGGCCGGGGAGCCAGACCCACAGGGCGGCCGCGCTGGCGACGACGGTCAGCCGGTGCGAAGCGTCGCTGGCCCGCATGAGCGTCTCGGCGGCGGTTTCGAGCTGCTGGGACGACGGGGTGGCCGAACCGCTCCAGACGATCGCGGCCGTATGCGGTCCGGCGAGCGGATAGCCCAGCTGGGCTTCGGCCCGCGAACGGCCGATCGGCGCGCCCTCCAGCAGCAGCGTGACGGTGGCCCGCCGTTCGGCGTGCGCGCCGCGGGTGAGTTCGCTGCGTTCGGCGGCCATCCGTTCGGACACCGCGGCGACGGTGTCCTCGATGAACGTGGTGATCGACAGTGACGAGACGTCCAGCAGTTCGCGGAGCAGGACCGGGTCCGACGTGAGGTCGAAGCAGATCTCGATCCAGCGCCGCCAGGCCACGCCCTGCGCCCGCCGGTAGGCGTCGAGGCCGCCGGAGTCGAAGCCGCGGCGCACCATGTCGCGGGCGCCTTCGAGCACCTCCTGGTTCAGGTTGGCGGTGACTCGTTTGCCCGGATGCTGCACGTTGGCGGCCGCCCAGTGCAGCAGATTCGCCAGGTTCGCGCGCTTGGTCCCCTCGGTGAGCACGGGGTCCTCGGCGACCGCGCGCATGCTGCCCCCGCCGAGCGAGGCCTCGTGCAGCTCCTCGATCCATTCGGCGCGCGGATGCAGGACGATCTCCGCCCCTCGCCGGAAGAGCTCACGCGCTTCGGCGGACAGCGTGGGCCACGGGGATGCGGCACTTTGCACCATGGACCCATCATGATGGTGCAGATAGTGCTAGCGCAATTCCCCCGCGCACCCGCATGGTGGGGAGAACCGAGACGAGGCTGGAGTACCGCATGACGACGAGCACACCCGTCGAGCACCTCGACGTGGTCATCATCGGGGCCGGGATTTCCGGGATCGGGGCCGCGCGCTACCTGAAGACCGAGAACCCGGGCAAGACGTTCGCCATCCTGGAGGCCCGCGGCACGTCCGGCGGCACCTGGGACCTGTTCCGGTACCCCGGCATCCGGTCGGACTCCGACCTCCACACCTTCGGCTACGAGTTCAAGCCGTGGCGGGACAAGCAGTCCATCGCCGACGCGCCCCGGATCCTGTCGTACCTGCGCGAGACGGTCGCCGAGAACGGCCTCGAACCCAGCATCCGCTACCACCACAAGCTGCTCTCGGCCGCCTGGTCGAGTGACGAGTCCCACTGGCTGCTGGAGATCGAGCGGACCGACACCGGCGAGCGCACCCGGCTCAGCGCGGGCTGGCTGTTCAACGCGGGCGGCTACTACCGCTACGACGAGGGCTTCACCCCGCGTTTCGAGGGCCGCGACCGGTTCACCGGCACGATCGTGCACCCGCAGCACTGGCCGGAGGACCTCGACTACGCGGGCAAGCGCGTCGTCGTGATCGGCAGCGGCGCCACCGCGGTCACCCTGATCCCGGCGATGGCGGGGACCGCGGCGCACGTGACGATGCTGCAACGCACCCCGACCTACGTCATGCCGGTGCCGCGCGAGGACAAGCTCGCCAACGGCCTGCGCAAGATCCTCGGCGACGAGCGGGCGTACGCGCTCACCCGGCGCAAGAACATCCGGAAGGGACTCGCGGTCTGGCAGTTCTGCCAGAAGTTCCCGAAGACCGCCCGCGGGCTCATCCGCTACGTCAACAAGAAGCAGCTGCCCAAGGACTATCCAGTCGACGAGCATTTCAACCCGCCGTACGACCCGTGGGACCAGCGGTTGTGCGCCGTGCCCGGCGGTGACCTGTTCGCCGCGATCCGCAAGGGGCAGGCCGACGTCGTCACCGACAAGATCAAGACCTTCACCGAGAAGGGTGTCCTGCTCGAATCCGGGCGCGAGCTGGAGGCGGACATCATCGTCACCGCCACCGGCCTGAACCTCCAGGTGTTCGGCGGGGCGAAGCTCAGCGTCGACGGCAAGCCGGTGATCCTGCCGGAAACGGTCGCCTACAAGGGAATGATGCTTTCGGACGTGCCGAACGCCGCGTTCGCGATCGGCTACACGAACTCGTCGTGGACGCTCAAGATCGGCCTGCTGTGCGAGCACTTCTGCCGCCTGCTGTCGCATATGGACACTCACGGCTACGACGTCTGCCGTCCCGTCCTCGCCGATCCGGACATGCCGACGCGGCCGTTCCTGGACTTCGCCGCCGGATACGTCCAGCGTGCCCTCGATCAGCTTCCGCGCCAGGGTGACCGCCTGCCGTGGCTGACGTCGATGAGCTACCACTCGGACATCAAGCTGCTGCGCGCGGACGACATCACCGATCCCGAGCTGCACTTCTCCCGCGCGCAGGTCCGGGAAGCGGTGAGCTCGTGACCGACAGCTTCGCCGACCTGCCCGGTGGCCCGCGGATCTGCTACCGGGAAGAGGGCCCGGCCGATGGTGTGCCGCTGGTGCTGATCGCCGGGCTCGGCCTGGATCTCACGTCGTGGCCGCGGCCGATGATCGAGGGGTTCACCGGCCGCGGCTTCCGGGTCATCAGCTTCGACAACCGGGACGCGGGCCGCTCGGACCGCATCAAGGCGCCGAATCCCGGCAAGGTCCGGCAGTTGCTGGCCCGGCCCCTGCCGGGGGCGTACGACCTGGGGGGCATGGCGGCGGACACCGTCGGCCTGCTGGACCACCTGGGCATCGAGAAGACGCATCTGGTCGGCATGTCGATGGGCGGCATGATCGCCCAGACCGTCGCCGCCCGGAATCCCGGCCGTGTCCTGACGCTGACGTCGATCTTCTCCACCACCGGGCACCGCCGGGTCGGGCAGCCGGCGCGGTCGACGCTGCTGCGCATGGCGCGGCGGCCGGCCACGACGGTCGAGGAATCGGTGGCCGGTCACCTGGCGATGATGGGTCACCTCGGCTCGTCGAGGTTCCCGCTGGACAAGGACGTCGAGACGGCCTGGGCCATCGAGCTGTGGGAACGGGCCGGAGGACGGCGGGCCCGCAGCGGCATCGCCCGCCAGATCGGCGCGATCCAGGCCAGCGGCGACCGCACCGCCGAACTCGGCCGGATCACCTGCCCGACCGTCGTCGTCCACGGGGACACCGACCGCATGGTCCACCACAGCGGCGGCCGGGCGACCGCGAAGGCCGTCAACGGCGCCCGCTACGTCGAAATCCCCGGTATGGGCCACCACATCGCCCCGGACCTCGTCGGGAGGCTCGTCGAGCTCACCGCGGAATTGGCCCTCGATCCGGCAGGAGAATCCCGATGAGCAGTGTTCGCGGCAAGGTCGCCGTCGTCACCGGTGCCGGTTCCGGCATCGGCCGTCAGCTGGCCCTCGAACTCGCCCGGCGCGGAGCGCGTCTCGCGGTGTCCGATGTGGACGAAACCGGGCTGGCCGAGACCGTCGCCCAGGTCAAGGCGCTCGGCGCCGAAGTGCAGGGTGCCGCGCTGGACGTCGGCGACCGGGCGGCCGTCCTGGAGTACGCGGACACGGTCGCCGCGCAGTTCGGTGTGGTGCACCAGATCTACAACAACGCGGGCATCGCCGGTGGCGGGCAGACCGTTCTCGACGCCGAATGGGAGCTCTACGACCGCACGCTCGCGGTCAACCTCTTCGGCGTCATCAACGGCACCAAGGCATTCCTGCCGCATTTGATCGACTCCGGTGACGGCCAGGTCGTCAACGTGTCCAGTCTCAACGGGTTCATGGCCCAGCCGACGCTCAGCGCCTACTGCGCCAGCAAGTTCGGCGTCCGCGGGTTCACCGAGGCGCTGCGCACCGAGATGATCGCGGGCAGGCATCCGGTGCGGGTGACGGTCGTCCACCCGGGCGGGGTCAAGACCGGCATCGCCTCGGCGACGTTGAAGGAAGCCGAGGCCCGCGGCATCGAGCCCACGGCCGAGCAGCGGGAACGCGTCCGCGTGTACAACGAGAAGCTGCTGAAGATGCCCGCCGATCAGGCCGCCCGCATCATCGTCGACGGAGTTGAAGCCGGGAAACCGCGCGTGCTCGTCGGAAACGACGCGAAACTGGTCGACAGGCTCGTCCGGCTGCTTCCGCGCCTCTACCCGAAGCTGATCGTGGACTTCGAACGCCGTCGTCTCGCCCGCTAGCTCAGGCGAACCGTTCCCACGCCGACTGACGGCGCATCCCCAGCGCTTCGCCGACGCGGTCCCACGAGATGCCACGGCGACGGGCTTCGCCGACCCAGGACCGCAGGTCGTCGTCCACCAGATGGCGAATCGCTTCGATACGCGGCAGATGCGCGAGAAGGGCGGCATCGTCGACGCCTTCCCAAACCGGAGTGGCGCGCTTCAGCCCGGCGGGCTTGTTCTTGACCGCCTCGGCGCACAACACCACGCAGTCGTCGCAGATGTAGACACCGGCTCCGGCGACCAAGGTGCCGACGTCGTCGGCCGAACGTTTGCAGAACGAGCAACGGTTCACGACGAATCCTCTCGTCAGGGTGTACCTGACAAGGTAGACCCGTCAGGAGTGTCCTGACAAGCGACCGGTGATCAGGCGTCGACGCTCCGGTGCCCGAACAGGCCGAGCAGCCACGTGTAGCGGACGGCTTCGCGCGCTTGCCCGTAGGCGTCTTCGGTGCCGATCCAGATGGCCTGCGAGATCAGTTCGATGGTGGCGGCGACGACCGTCCGCGCGGTGAACGGCGGCGGTGCCGGCAACGCGGGGTCGGTGGTACGCAGCCATTTCGCCGTCCGGTCGAAAACGGCTTCCCCGGCGCGCAAAGTGTTCTCCCGCGCTTCGAGTCCCGCGTCGCCGAGCGCGTAGATCTCCAGCAGTACCGCGCGGACGGCGACAGGGCGCCGGTGCACGTAGTCGACGAGGAAGTCACAGCAGGCAGCGACGGCGTCCAGCGGAGTCGCGGCTTCGGCGCCCGCGGCGACGCCCTGGGTGATGAACTCGGTGGTGATCTCGCGATAGGCGGCGAGGAACGCGTCTTGTTTGCCGGTGAACTGTTCGTAGAACGAGGTCCGTGACACGCCCGCGGTGGCGGTGATGTGGCCGACGGTGGTGGCGACGTAGCCGCGTTTGCCGGCGTTCTCCAGCACGGCGTCGATCAACCGGGCCCGCTGGGTCCCGGCGACCTCGTCGCGGCTGAGGTTGTGCGGCCCCTTCGGCAGCCTGCGGTGCTCGGTCACGTGCGGCACCGTACCGGTCCGGAAACCCGTGAAGGCCTCCTTCCCTACCTTGAGAGTAGGGAAGGAGGCCTTCACGGACCATCGCGGTCAGCTGACCGGCACCTCCGGGGCAAGGGAGTTGCCGGGCGCGATCTTCCCGCAGGTGGACGGCGCGGTCTTGCCCGCGAACCGGTCGTTGAGCCAGCCGACGGCCTGCGGCGCCCAGGCGACGGCCGCCCCGACGTGGCTCAACAGGTTGTACTGGTCGTATTTGATCGACTTGTTGCCGGTGTCGCAGTACTGCCGAGCGAGCGAGCGCACGTCACCGGCGACCATCACGCCGTCACCGGTCCCGATCCCCGGCGGATTGCCGAAAGTGCCTTCCAGGACGCCGTTGTTGCCCTGTGCGATGTACCCGGGCACGGTCGGTGTCGCCGCGGAGCCGAGGTTGATCTTGTTCACGGCCTCGACGTACGGCAGCACCTTGTTCGGGTTGGTGTACTCGGGCTTGACGAACTTCTCCCACGTCAGCCCGGGGTACCGGCCGAGCGCGTCGACGATCGACGCCTTTTCCATGTCCTTGAGCACCTGAAGGCCGTAAGAATTCGCGTACGGCTTGAGATCGATGCCGAAGGATCGCGAGACCCCGATGAGCGCCATCGGAATGACACCGGTCCACGCGACACTGCCGTTGACGTACTTGAGATTGTGCGACGGTTTGACGAGCAGCCCGCCTTCGGCGAAGCCGACCAGATTCTTGTTGACGTCGGGGGCGTAATCCGGCGCGAGCGCGGCGGCCCACCCGGTCGCGATGGCGCCGCCCGAATATCCGATGAGGCCGAACCGGGTCTTGTCGTTCATGCCCGTTCCCGGCGACCGGGTCGCGGCACGGATCGAATCCAGGGTGTTCGTGCCGTATTCCGGCCCGGCCGCGAAGTTCGCCTTCTGGCCTTCGGTGTCGGGAATGACGACGTTGTAGCCCAGCAGCAACGCGGGCGCGATGAACAGTGCCTCCGCGTTGGCGATCAGGCCGCCGAGCGAGACGTCACCGGCGATCGCCCTCGACGGGCCGTGCTCGGGGTCGAGCGAGTCGTAGAACGATTGGTACGAAACGGCTTTGGTGCTGTCACCGGTGAGGCTGCGCACCACCGAAGTGACGTTGGCGGACGGTTTCCCCTGCGCGTCGGTGCTCCGGTAGAGCAGCTGGGTCACCTTCAGCGGCGTGGAAATGCCGATGACGTGGTAATTCAGCGTCCGGGTTTTCAACACGGTTCCGGGGCTGTACGACGACAGCGGTTCGCTGCCGCTGTAGCTGTAGAACGAATCGGTCGTGGGGGCGGCGGAAGCGGCGGGTGCGGCGGCGAAACCGACGATGAGGGCGATAGCGACGGCCAGCAGGCGAGCGGGCTTTCGGGTCATGACTCCCCTTTGAATCATGAAGTGGATCACGTTTGGATGCTCGAAACCTACCAGCCGGTAATGTGTGATGTACAGGGGCGTACATGATTTTTTGTCATGGTCTTGATGTTGACGCTTTGTCCGGAGTGAGTCGAGTCGCCGTTTCGCGGCGACAAGCGGGGGATTGATGCGCTACCGCGAATGTCACAGTCAGCGATGTGAAAGCGGTCCGCGCGTCATGGCTGCGTTGCGGCGCGTGGGGGAAATACCCGAGCGAGGGTGGATTTCCGGGCCCGCAGGCGCGACCGTGGAAGGAGTGGTCGTGTCAAGAACGGGGTGGTGGCCTTGAGATGACGGGCGCGGACGATTCCGATGTCTGTGGCGAGGAAGGCACAGAGGAGTCCGACGTCGAGCTGGTGCGCGCGTACGAAAGTGGCGCCACGATCACCGAACTCGCGGCTCGTTTCGGGATGACCTATTACGGAACGCGAACTGCTCTTCTCGCGGCCGGAGTGACGTTGAGACAGGCGGGGCCGACTGGTGCGCCGGCTCCGCCCGGTCTCATCGAGGCGTATCTCGCGGGAGCGAGCATTCAGGATCTGGCGACGAGATTCGGGCTGAGCTTCGGTGTCGTCAGGCGAATGCTGCTACAGGGCGGGGTTCGACTCAGACCCCAAGGTGGCGTTCCGCGGGGGGACGTCACCGGTGGTTCGACGTGAATCGTCGGACCGCGTCCGCGGCAGTCCGCTCAGTTGATCAGTAGGGTCGCCACCAATCGCCGATCACCAGCGCGAAAGCGGTGGCGGACAGCATGAACATGGTGAACGACGTGGAGTGCCGCAACTTCTTCAACTTACTCCTCTGGCAGTGGGGCGGGGACTCGGCCCATGGGGTCAATAAACCCCGATGTTCAGTGCGCAGAGGACGATAGGGCTGTCTCACGACAGCCGTCAACGCCGTAGTCGAGTACTTGCTCTCTGTCGTGATGACGGCAACGTGCGGAGCAGCAACAATCCGCTCCGCGAGTACGCACGGGAGAGTGAAGTTCGCTAGTTCGAGTGAAGCCGTCCGGCGCGTCGAGGTGGCGGAAGCATGGCGACGGTGTCCTCGTCACCGGTCCGTGTCGCAGGGATCTCCGGCTCGCGTCCGGCGAGCGCGGCGATCAGCGGCGCGAGTTCGGCCGCCTTGGCAGTCCGTCCCCGGTCTCGGTAAAGCCCCGCCGCCTCTTCGAGAACCTCTCGGGCTCCGGAAAAGTTGCCGTGATCGGCGAGAATACGGCCGAGAGTGACTTGAGCGCGTGCCAAACCGGTGGCGTGGTGGCTGCGCTCGGCGAGACCGATCGCGTGGTCGGCGTACCGGATCGCTTCCCCGTCTTTCCGTCGCGCGTGCGCGAGCTCCGCCATGACGGTGTACAGCTTCATGGTCGCCGGGAGATGACTCTCGTCGGCCAGAGTCAATGCCTTGGCGCATTGGAGATCGGCCTCTTCGAACCGGCCGATCCGGGTCAGCACAATCGCCACGGCCGAGTGCACGGCCAGTTGTCCCGAGGCGTCCTCTGTTTCCTGTTTGACCTGTAGCGCGCGATGGTAGTGCTCCAGCGCTCCGTCGTGGTCGCCCGCCGCCTCCAGTGCGTCGCCCAGCCGGTACTCGGTGACCCCGAGGTGACCGGGATGCCGCACCGTCTGAGCCAAGGTCAGGCATTCGCGATACCTGGCGACGGCTTCGGCCGTCCGGCCGGCGTGATGGTGCTGCCGCGCCCGGTTGAGCATGATGGTGAGCCTGCCGAATTCGTAGCCTTGCGCCTTGACGAGTTCGTACGCGCTCGAGAGGTAGCGATCTGCTTCGTGATCGTTTCCGATGATCATGTGTATCTGGGCGAGATCGTTCAGAGTCGCCCCCTCCGCGACCTTGTCGCCCGCTGTCGCGGCCGACCGGGCCGCTGTCTTCAGGCCGTTCACGATGTCGTCGTAGAACCCGTACTGGTCGTAGATGTCGATGGTGAGGTGGGGAATGCGCCAGGCGTACTCATGCAGTTCATTCTGATGGGCGTCTTCGACGAGCGCGTTGAGATTCGTTCTTTCCTGGAGGCACCACTGGCGCGCGGCGGCAGGGGAGTCGAAGTCCATCGGCACCACGCCGGGTTCGACCGGGATCATCGGTGGCCTCGGTTTGTGCGGGTGCACCGTCGCGTGCGCGTTGAAGGCCGTGTGCAGGTAGAACGACAGCAATCGCTTGCGGGGGTCGTCCCCGTCGCTTTCGCGGTCCGCGAGGGTCGCCGCGTACCGATGCAGGATGTCGTGCATCCGGAAGCGGTCGAGATCGCCGGGATGCTGGATCAGGTGCGCGGCGAAGAGCGCGTCGAGCGACCTTCGCGCGGCAGGGACGCTGATCGCTCCTGCCGAGGCGAGCGCCGCCGGGCTCATCTCCGTGCCGGGATGCAGGCCGAGCAGGCGGAACATGCGTTGTTCGGCCTCTTCGAGCGCGTTGTACGACCACGAGTACGCGGACTGCAGATGGATTCCGGAACCGTCCCCGTCGTCGCCGATCGTCAGGAGGGTTTCCGCGTCCTTCAGCTGTTCGGCGAGCGTGCGCAGGCGCAACCCGCCACGGCTGGCCGCGCGGTCGGCCACGATGCTCAAGACCAGCGGGATGCAGTCGCACAATCTCGCGAGTGTCTCGAGGACCTCGGGTTCGTCTTGCCCGCGATTGCGCATGCGATGCGCCAGCAGTTCACACGATTCGGCGGGTGACAACGGTTCGAGTGCGACCGCCGGGACGTTGTGCAGGGCTGTCAGCGGGGTCATGCGCCGCCGCGAAGTAAGGATCACGGTGCACGGGGCCAGCACGTCCAGCAGCGACTGGACGTGGGCGAAGTTCTCCACGTTGTCCAGTACGACGAGAGCCGGTCGCTGGGAAAGGAGTGTGGCCAGCTTCGCCATCCGCCCGGCGGGGCTGACGATCCGGTCGACGCGGAAGTCGAGCGCGGAAAGCAGGACGTCGACGACGTCGGTGGCCTCCAGGCGTGGAGTCCGGCTGAATCCGTGCAGATCGATCATGATCACGCCATGGGCGAACCGCTCGGCTGTGCGGTGAGCCCAGTGCCCGATGGTCGTCGTCTTTCCGACGCCCGGTGGGCCGGTCACGCAGACGATCGTCGCCAGTGGCGTGCCGGTCGCGTCGACGGTCAAGGAGTCGAGTCTCTTCAGGATGTTCTCGCGGCCCACGAAACGATCGATGTCACGGGGCAACCGTCGCAGTGGGACTACGCTTTTCTGGACTTGCTCCGGCTTTCTGTCCGTCGTCCCGGTGTCGACCTGAATGGATTTCGCGGTTTCCGTGAGCTCTCGATGGAATTCGCGGAGTTCGTCGGCGGCCTGCCCGTCGCCGTCGGAGCGGAAAGCTTGATACTTTCTCAGGTAGAACGCCGAAATTTCGCCGCGGCGGCCTGCGGAGTTCAGCGCCTTCAGCCGGAGTTTGGCGAAGCCCAGTTCGCCCGGATAGTCGCGATCCAGTTCGTCCAGCCGTTGCAGGGCGGCGAGCGGTTGTCCGGTGGCGATCAGTTCGTTCAGCAGGAAAGTGTTCGCGGGTACCCAATCCGATTGGATGAACGACGTGCGCCAGTCTTCCGCCAATCGTGTCGTGAGGTCGGCCAGTGGCTGTTCCCTCCACAGGCTGATCGCCGTCGCGGCGGTCTCGCACGCGCGCAGGTGTTCGTCGCTGTCGCCGAAGGCTCTGGCGTCCTTCATGGCCTTGCGGAAGGCGACGTAGTCGATCAGCGAAGGATCGACATCGAGGGTGTAGTGCCCGTTCGCGGTGACCAGTGTCGCGGGCGCGCGCGTCTCCCGGAAAAGGTGGCGAAGCCGGGTGACGTATTGGTACATCGTAGCCCGCGGGTCGCGCGGCCGTTGTTCTTGCTCGTCCCAAACCCATTCGACTACGGTTTCGATGGAAAGGCGTCTTCCGGGACGCGTCAGCATGGCCGCGAGGATGCCCTCTTCACGCCGTCGCCCCCAATTCACAGCCAAATTCCCGTGCATTCGCACTGTAGTCTGCCCGAGAACTCCAAAGGCAACTTCCATGGCAGGCCCCTTTCCCTCGGCAGTGTCGCCGCCCCTCGCCTCGCCCTCCAGTTTCACATTCTTTTCTGTTAAGAACCAGCGTGACCACTGCGGACCGGAGAAGAAGTGATCCTTTGTCAGGAACGTCAACCGCGGAACGAAAGGACCGTGTCAGATGGACAGGCCACTCTCGTGCCCACATTCGGCGGAAGAGAGGGGACGCTCATGAGCGGGAAGATGTGGATCAGGGGGCCGGTCGGGACCGGATCGGAGGCACGGGTGACCCGGGCCGGGTGCCGGACGGCGCTCGTCGTGGTCCCGACGATGACCGCTGGCACGCGGTTGCTGGACATTGTTCCGTTGCTCGAATCGGATCACCGGATCCAGGTGGTGTTCACCGTTCCCCACACCACGGATCACTGGCCGGGGGTGGAGGAGTTCGTCCGGGCACAGCACGGTCTGCTCATGCCATGGGAGCAGGCGGTCCACCACACGTTCGATCTCGTCCTGGCGGCCAGCCACCGTCATCTCGACCAGCTCCGGGGCCCGATCCTGTTGGTCGGGCACGGCGCGGGGACGATGAAGTCGCATCTGTACAGCCGGAAGGCGGAGACTCCGGTCCTGCCCGCCACAGGCCTCGATCGTGAACTCCTGACCTATCGCGGCCGGATCCTTCCCTCGGTTCTCGCGTTGGCCACCGAGGAGGAGCGGACGGCGCTCGGTTCCCTGTGCCCGGAAGCACTGCCCGTCTCGGTCGTGGCGGGGGACATCTGTCTGGACCGGATGACCGACGGTGACCGCTTCCGCGAGCACTACCGGCAGGCGCTGGGGCTGAAGCCGCGGCAGCGCCTGGTGACGATCAGTTCGACTTGGTCTGCCGACTCGATCTTCGGGCGGGTCCCCAGCCTCTGCCGGGCGGTTCTCGACGCGCTTCCGCCGTCGCGTTACTCGGTCGCGGCGGTGCTGCACCCCAACGTGTGGACGGTCCACGGACGCAGGCAGGTGACGGCTTGGCTGTCCGACTGCGTCGAGGCGGGACTGCGGCTCATCCCGCCGGATCGCGGCTGGCAGGCGACCATGATCGCGTCGGACTGGGTGATCGGGGACCACGGTTCGACCACCGCGTACGCCGCCGCGATCGGCAGGCCGGTCACCGTCGCCGCCGACCCTGGCGACCGGTTGCGTCCCGGAAGCATCGCCGACCTCGTCCGGCTGAACACCCCGCTACTGGAACCGGGGCCATTGCCTGGCCAAGAGACCGAAGCGATCCGGCGCGTCGAGCACCTGTCTCCGGTCGTCACGGCCGCGATCAGTTCCAGGCCGGGGCAGGCGGCCGTGATCCTGCGTTCGGCGATGTACCGGCTCGTGGGGCTGCCGGAACCGGATTGCCCGCCGTTTGTCCCGATGCTGCCCGCGCCCCAGCCGATCGAGGTGTGATCACGTGGACATCGTGTATACCGTCCATGGCCACGCGCCGGGTGTGGCCCGGATTCGCCTGCGGATCAACGGCTCCGACGGGGACGTCCTCGTTGTCGCGGTCGACACCGTACCCGGGGCCTGGGCGGCGGCCGGAGACGTCTTGCTCCGAGAGGACAGCCAGACGGTCGTCCAGGCCCGGACCGCCGCCGAGGCCGCGCTGAGCCGCCATCCCGGCGCCGTCACCGCGATCGCGGCGCATCCACGTGGTTACGTCATCTCCACCCGGACCAGGACGTCGGTCGTGGCGGCGGAACCACGCTCCGGGCCGGCGGGCTGGAACTCACGGTTGAGCGCCATCTCCGGCGTCGTCGGCTTGAGGAACGCCCAGGTCGGCGAAGAGGGCTTGAGCTTCGGCGAGATGGCCGGCACCTTCCTCCTCTCGGCCGCATCGGTGTTCGATGCGGCCGAGAGCGGCCAGGAGTTCCGCGGTGTAGAAGGGGGAATCGAGTGCCCGGACCGTCCTCAGTGACTCGGTCAGCCGGGCGATCGCGCCTTCTGCACGGCCTTCAGCGGCCTGGATATTGGCGAGTGCCATGACAGAGCGGGCGTGCTGGGCGGGATCACCGATTTCGGCCAGCATCGTCGCCGCGGCGGCCAGTTCGATCATGGCTTCGCTGTACCGGCCGAGCTTCGCGAGCACCTCGCCCTGGCGACGGCGGCACAACGCCACACCGCGGGTGATGCCCAGCCGCTCCTGCAGATCGGCGGCCTGGCGGTAGAAGTCCAGGGCGCCTTCGAGATCCCCCTGCCCTCGTGCGGATCTGCCGAGCTGGGAGAGCGCGGTCGCCTGCGTCGGGCCATGGTCCTCCTGCTGCCCCAAGCGAAGCGCGACGACGTTCTCTTCGGCGGCCTTGCCGTACCAGCCGAGTTTGGCGTAAGCGAAGCCGAGCTGTGACCTCAGCCTCGCTTCCACCAAGGGCAGGTTCGCACGAGTTGCGGCCAGGACGCCCTGCTCGTTCATCGCGATCCACGGCAGGTAGTCGCGGTGATGCAGGAAGAAACCCCATGACGCTTCGCAGAACTGCCACACGATGTCGTCCCACTCGTGGTTCGCCGCCGAGGTGAACACGGCGCGGATCACGGACAAGTGGTCGCGCCACCAGGCGAGGCCGTCAGCGCGTTCGGCGAAGTCCTTGGAGCGGCTTTCACGGGTGGCGTACCGGGCGCGGTGAGGGTGGATCGCCTCGTCGGCGGCCAGGACTCGGTCGAGGTACCACCCGGCGAACGACCGCGCCAGCCGGTCTTGTTCGTCCTCTGGAAGCGCGCCCGCTGCCCGCGTGCGCGCGTCACTTCGCAACACCATGTGCTGGACGAATCGGTCTTCGCCCGCCTCGGTCAGGAGATTCGCTTCGATCAACTCGTCGACGTCGTCCTCGACGGCGCCGAGGGGACGGTCGAGCGCGGCGGCCAAGGGCTCAGTGGACAGGAACGGCCCAGGATGCACACCGCAGGCCAGATAGACCCGTGCCGCGCTCCGCGGCAGCCCTTCGTAGACGACTTCGAAGATCGCGTTCAGCGAAAGGGCTTTGTCGGCGGACCTTCCGCCCGTGGACGTCCAGCGCCCGTATGCGGCCGCTTCGCGGGCGAGAGTTCGCTGCGGCCGGGTTTTCAGCCGTGCCGCCGCCACTGACAGCGCGAGCGGCAGCCCGCCGCACGAGGACACGATCTCCGATGCGGCGGGTGGGTCGGACCGCACGCGTTCGGGCCCGGTGTACTGCTCGAACAGCGCCTGCGCCTGGGATTCGGTGAGCGGTGGCAGATCGACGAACTGCGCCCCGTCGATGGCGAGGTCGGTGAGTCGCCATCGGCTGGTCACGAACACGACCGCCGCCTGCCCGGCGGGCAGGAGCGGGCGGACCTGGGCCACGGACGCGGCGTCGTCGAGAAGCACGGCCATCCGCCGCGGCGCGGTGGCCGTGCGGAAGGCCGCGGACCGCTGGTCGAGGCTTGTCGGGATCTCGCCGGGTGAACTCCCCAGTGCGGTCAGAAATCCGTGCAGGACCTCGCCGGGATCTTCCGGAGGTCGCTCGCGTGCGCCGCCGAGGTCGCTGTACAAGATGCCCTGGGGGAACTCGTCCGCCTTGCCGTAGAGCCAATCCAACGCGAGTGAGGTCTTGCCGACCCCGCCCACGCCGCTCACCACCACCAGTCGCCGTCCGGTGCCTTCGCTCCAGATCCGGTCAAGTTCGGAGGTGAATCGCTCCCGTGCTTGGAACACCGCCGGCGCCGCGGGGATCTGCCAAGGCCGACCCGCGGGAACACCGAGGCCGGCCGGAGCCGTCATGATCTGACCCCACCGCTTTTCCCGGCGGCTTCCGGCTGATGCGAGCGTCGCTCCAAGTCGTCCATGCGGTGTCCCCCCGTTTGGTTTTCAGTAGGCCAGTGTCTCTACTATTAGGGTTGCGGGCGATAAATTGTGGGGAAATTATCACACGAACAGACGAATGGCTGCACGTGCGTCCGCACGGGCGTTTCACTTCCCGATCCTCGGGAAGTGTTGCCAGTCCACAGTGGACGAACATTTTCCCTGCTGTGACATCAAGTTCTGCTGTCGGTAAGTTTCACGCCATCGGGCGCATTTCGCTCTTCTGATTTCGGTGCGTCCGGCTCCGGCAATGAGCGAGTCGTGAGCCAGCTTAAAGCGGGCAGCGCGATCAGCGGCAGTAACGCCGTTCGAAGGGAGGTGTGGTCCGCGACGGCCCCGATGACGGGACTCGCGAGGCCGCCGATGCTGACCGTCAGGCCGAGAGTGACGCCGCTGGCGGTGCCGACGCGGGTGGGCAGGTAATCCTGAGAGAGCGTGATCTGCAGGGAGAACGGGATGTAGAGGCCGACGGCGGCCAGTAGGACGAACGGGAAGAACGCCGGGCCCGGCACGAACACGACCCCGGCGACCGCGCCGATGGTGGCCAGGTACGACCGGCGCACCACGGTGACGCGGTCTCGGCGTCCGGCCAGCCTGCTGCCCAGCAGTGTGCCCGCGGCGCCGCCGAGGTAGAGCAGGAACAGCGCCGCGCTGCCCGTCGCCGTGCCGCCGCCGACCCGTTGCTGGGCGTAGAGCGAAACGAACGTGCTCAGCCCGACGAAGACGATCGAGCGGAAGACGACGGCCACCGACAGCCTCGTGAACGACCTCCAGTCGTCGACGCCCGCGACGTCCTCGGAGGAGGCGCCGGTGCGGGCTGTCCTGGCGAGCGCGCGCAGCACCGGCAGGCAGAGCACGGAGCCGGCCAGCGCGGGCACGACGAGCAGCGGCGACATCCGGAGTCCGCCGAGGGCCATGACCGCGGCGACGAGCACGGGGGCCGCGGCGAAGCCGATGTTCCCGCCGAGGGAGAACCAGCCCATGGCCGTATGCCTGCCGCCACCGGCGATTCTCGCGACCCGGGCCGCTTCGGGGTGATAGGCGGCCACACCGATGCCTGACACGGCGACGAAAGCGAGCGTCAGCGCGTAGGAGTCGACGAGCCCGCCCAGGCCGACGCCGAGGCCACCGAGGAGGGTGGCCGACGGCAGCAGCCACGGCATCGCCCATCGGTCGGTCAGCGCGCCGAACAACGGTTGCGCCACCGACGACAGCAGCGACGCGGCGAGCACGATGCCCGACACCGCCGCGTACCCGTAGGCGCGCTCGGCGGCGAAGAACGGCACCAGCGCGGCCACCGAGCCCTGGTACACGTCCACGCACGCGTGCCCCGCCGACAACAGGAAGATCGCTTTGTTCCTCGACACCTCGTCATGCTCGTCCCGGGTCGGGGTGTCGCGCTTCCGATAAAATGACAGCCAATGACGGAAATCCGCCACATGCCCGAAGCACCGACGCAGATCCGGTCCCTGGCGTCCGGCACGACGATCGAGGCACACCGCCACGATGACCACCAGGTCGTCTACGCCGCCCGTGGCGTCCTCGCCATCACCACCGACAGGGGCTCCTGGGTCGCGCCCGCCACCAGGGCCATCTGGGTGCCCAAAGGGACCGTGCACGCCCATCAGGCACACGGCGATCTCGAACTCCGTCTGGTCGGTTTGCCCGCCACAGTGAACCCGTTGCGGCTGACCGAACCGACAGTGCTGGCCGTCGGCCCGCTCCTGCGCGAGCTGATCCGCGCGTATACCGATCCGCCGCACGACGACACCCGGGAACGGCGGCGGCTGCGCGCGGTCCTGCTCGATCAGCTGCGCGCCTCGCCGCAGCAGGCTTTGCATCTGCCGACGCCACAGGACCCACGGCTGCATGCCCTGTGCGAGATCCTGAGCGCCGATCCGGCCGACAACCGGACGCTGGCCGCTCTCGGCGCGCGCGTCGGGGCGAGCGATCGCACCCTGGCCCGGCTCTTCAAAGCCGATCTGGGCATGACGTTCCCGCAATGGCGAACCCAGCTGCGGCTCTACCGCGCCTTGACCCTCCTGGCCGAGAACACCCCGGTGACCGCGGTGGCGCACGCCTGCGGCTGGGCGTCCACGAGCGCGTTCATCGACGTCTTCCGCCGCGTCTTCGGGCACACCCCCGGCACGCACTTCGATCGGTGAAAGCCCTCCGGCTGGGTAGGTCGTGAGTGGCGTTTCGGGTTAGAA
>NZ_JBHXJK010000048.1:0-62498 GCF_042723255.1 Amycolatopsis thailandensis | reverse complement strand
GAGCCGAGGGAAGGGGGCCTTCACGCGCTTCGGGGGTGGGCGCGCGGGTGCTGAGCGCGCCGGTTGTCATGAGGGGTCCCCATAGGACGAAATTTGTCCGATGGGGACCCCTCATGACACTTTCGGAGCTAGAGCGCGCGGCGGCCGGACAGGGCGCGGCCCAGCGTCAGCTCGTCCGCGAACTCCAGGTCACCGCCCATCGGCAGCCCCGACGCGAGCCGCGTCACCGTCAAGCCGGGGAAGTCGCGAAGCATCCGCACCAGGTACGTCGCGGTCGCCTCGCCCTCGGTGTTCGGGTCGGTCGCGATGATGATCTCGCTGATCTCCGCGCCGCCGATCCGCGCGAGCAGCTCACGCATGCGCAGCTGCTCCGGGCCGATGCCGGACAACGGGTCCAGCGCGCCGCCGAGCACGTGATAGCGGCCCTTGAACTCGCGCGTCCGCTCGACGGCGAGCACGTCCTTGGGCTCCTCGACCACGCAGATGACCGTGAGGTCGCGGCGGGTGTCGCGGCAGATCCGGCAGGTCTCCTGCTCCGAGACGTTGCCGCAGACCTCGCAGAACTGCACGCCTTCCTTGACCTTGCCGAGCACTTCCTGCAAGCGCGCGATATCCGCGGGATCGGCCGCCAGCAGGTGGAAGGCGATCCGCTGCGCGCTCTTGGGACCGACGCCGGGCAACCGCCCGAGCTCGTCGATCAGATCCTGGACGACACCCTCGTACAAGCTAGCCGCCGAGCCCGGGGAAGCCGCCGAGGTCCGGCATCCCGCCGCCGAGGCCGCCGGCGAGCGGGCCGAGCTTCTGTTCGGTGAGCTTCTGCGCGTTGGCCGAAGCGTCCCGCACGGCCGCGACGACCAGGTCGGACAGGGTCTCGACGTCGTCGGGGTCGACCACCTTGGGGTCGATGGCCAACGACTTCAGCTGGCTGTCACCGGACACGGTCGCGGTGACGAGACCGCCGCCGGAAGTGCCGGTCACCTCCGTGTTGGCCAGCTCTTCCTGGGCTTCGACCAGCTTCTGCTGCATCTGCTGGGCCTGCTGCATGATCTGCGACAGGTCGAAACCGCCACCGGGTTGCACCATGATCCGATCGGTCCTCTCCTGGAAAATCCTGTGCCGCCTACCAGCCTAGCCGTCACGCGTATGGCACCGTTGGCGCCGTGCGACGACGGATGGGCCTTGTACTGGCGATCGGATTGACGCTGTTCGCGGCGTGCGGCGTGGACACCGCCGCGCCACCGGCGGGGAATCCTTCCGCCCCGGGTACCACGACGGTCTTCACGACCCTGCCGCAACCGAGCCCCTCGTCGAGCGCGCCGCCGCCGTCGTCGAGCGTGCCGCAGCCACCTCCCTCCACCCAGCAGCCGAAGACGGGCAAGGTCGTGGTGCTGGATCCCGGCCACAACGGCGGCAACGCGAGCAAACCCGGCGAGATCAACAAGCAGGTCCCGGCGGGGCGCGGCAAGACGAAACCGTGCAACACCACCGGCACTTCGACGAATTCCGGCTATTCCGAGCACGCGTTCACCTGGGATGTCTCGCAGCGGATCTCGCAAGCCTTGGCGGCCAAGGGAATCCGGGTCGTCCTCACCCGGCAGAACGACACCGGGGTCGGCCCCTGCGTCAACGAACGCGCCGCGATCGGGAACGAAGCCCAGGCGGACGCGGTCGTCTCGATCCACGCGGACGGCTCGAATTCCGCCGGAGCGCACGGATTCCACGTCGCGTACCCGGCTCCGCCGCTGAACGCGCAGCAGGGCGAGCCGTCGGTGAAGCTCGCGACGGCCCTGCGGGACGGCATCCGCGCGGGCGGCTTCCCGACGTCGACCTACCTCGGCTCGAACGGGCTCGCGCCGCGCGCCGACCTCGGCGGGCTCAACCTCTCGACCCGCCCCTCCGCGCTCGTCGAATGCGGGAACATGCGCAACGCCGACGAAGCCGCGGCGATGGCGAGCGAAGAGGGACGCCAGCAGTACGCCGCCGTCATCGCGAAGGCCATCGAGGACTACCTGGCCCGTTGACGTCCCGCGTTTCGTCCTCTGGATGCGGTACTTGCACACGCAAGTACCGCATCCAGAGGACTACTTGCGTTCGTCCAGGGGGCGGGCGTTGAGGTGGTCGGCGAGGAGCTTCCGCGCGATCTCTTCCGGATCCTGCTCGGGCGGGAGCGGCGGAGGCGGCGGCGCGGGGCTCGCGTCCTCGTTGTAGAGATCCTCGTCTTCCTCGACCGGCTCGGGCGGGAGCGGGATGTCCGGCTCGGCTGTCGTCACCTTCGGCCGCTGGGGCTCCGGCTTCGGCGCGGGAGGCGCCGCGGGGGCGCTCGGCGCTTCGGCGGACCGGCGGGTGAAGGACCGCTCGGGCGCGGGTGGTGGCGGCGCGGCCTTCGGCGCGGTGGCCTGCCGGGCCTGCGCGGCACCGTGGACGCACCGCACCTGCCAGTCGCCCTCGAAAACCGCCTTGAACGCGGCAGCGATGCGCTCTGTGTGCTGCGGCTCGGAAAGCCTGCGCGCCACGGGTTCCGCGCTGTGCGTGAGCGTGACGGCGGTGCCCTCGACGCTCACCACGCTCGCCTGCGTGAGCATCGCACCGGTGACGGCGCCGCCAGGGACCTTGCGGATCGCGGCCTGCACATGCGGCCAGCGGCCGCGGATGCTCTCCACGTCCGTCCCGCCCCCCGTAGCTGCCACAGCCGTCGCGGCCGCCGGAGCAGGCGCGGCCGGAGGCGGAGTGGGCGCGGAAGGACGTTGGGGGGCGGGTCGTTCGGCGACCGGCTCGGGCCGCGCGACAGGCTGCGCGGCGGGTTGCGGGGCCGGCTGGGGGGCGGCCTGGGGAGTCGGCGCGGGAGCGGCGGCTCGTTGCGACGGCCGCTGGAACTCGCGGACGGGCTCACCCGAGGGAGCGACGGGGGGCGCCTGGGCGACCGGGACGGCTTGACCGGCGGGAGCGGCCTGAACAGCTTGGACCGCGACAGCGGCGGCGGGCGCCGGAGCCGAAGCGGCCCGGCGTTCGAGGCGTTCGAGACGGGCGAGCAGCGCGTCGGCGCCCTCGGCGATCGACGGCAGCAGCATCCGCGCCGTCAGCAGCTCCAGCACCAGCCGGGGCGAGGTCGCGCCCCGCATCTCCAAGAGTCCATTGTGGACGATGTCGGCGTAGCGCGAGAGCGTGGCGGGCTCCAGCTTTCCCGCCTGCTCCTTCATCTTCTTGAGCTCGTCGTCCGGCGCGGCGACCAGCCCGCGCTCGCCCGCGTCCGGCACCGACCGCAGCATCACCAGGTCGCGCAGGCGGTCGAGCAGGTCGGTGGCGAAGCGGCGCGGGTCGTGCCCGGCCTCGGCGAGGCTCTCGACGGTGCCGAACACCCCGGCCGCGTCGTCCGCGGCCAGCGCGTCGACCATGCCGTCGATGAGCGCGACGTCGGTGACGCCCAGCAGCGACACCGCGCGCGAGTAGTCGACGCCGTCCGGCCCGGCTCCGGCCAGCAGCTGGTCCAGCACCGATTGAGTGTCCCGCGCCGAACCACCGCCCGCGCGGATGACCAGCGGGTACACGGCGGGCTCGACCTTCGCGCCTTCGTCGGCGACGTTGCGTTCGAGCAGCTCACGCATGGAGCTCGGCGGGATCAGCCGGAAGGGGTAGTGGTGCGTCCGCGATCGGATGGTGGGCAGCACCTTGTCCGGTTCGGTGGTCGCGAAGATGAAGATCAGGTGCTCCGGCGGCTCCTCCACGATCTTCAGCAGGGCGTTGAAGCCCTGCGTGGTGACCATGTGCGCCTCGTCGATGATGAAGACGCGGTAGCGCGAGTCCGCCGGGGCGTAGAAGGCCCTGTCCCGCAGCTCGCGGGCGTCGTCGACACCACCGTGGCTGGCGGCGTCGAGTTCGGTGACGTCGACGCTGCCGGGGCCTTCGGGCGCGAGGTTGCGGCACGAGTTGCACTCGCCGCACGGATCCGGCGTCGGGCCCTTCGCGCAGTTCAGCGAACGCGCCATGATGCGCGCGCTCGACGTCTTGCCACAGCCGCGCGGGCCGGAGAAGAGGTAGGCGTGGTTGATGCGCCCGGCTGCCAGCGCGGTGCGCAGCGGATCGGTCACATGCTCCTGCCCGACGACCTCGGCGAAGGTAGCCGGACGGTACTTTCGGTACAGCGCTAATGCCACGGCCGCGAGACTACCGGGAGGGCCCGACAGGTGAGACCGGCACCGACCCCAGGCAGGTATCCGGTCCGCTTCGGCACCGCCGAACTGCTCCGTGACCCCGACCGCCCCAACGCCTGGATGATCTCTGTCGACGGCGTCGCCCAGTCACACGTCAACCTCGACGATCCCACGGATGTCGAGTTCGACTACATCCGCCGGATCGCCGACGTCGTCGACTGCCTCGGCGAGGGCCCACTCGACGTGCTGCACGTCGGCGGAGCGGCCTGCACGCTCCCCCGCTACATCGCCGCCGCGCGGCCACGCTCGCGGCAGCTGGTGTTCGACGCCGACGCCGAACTCGTCGCGCTCGTCCGCGAGCAGCTCGGTCTGAAAGGGCTGAAGGTGCGTGTCGGCGACGGTCGCGAAGGCGTCTCCGCCAGGTACGACGCTTCGGCCGACCTGGTCATCGTGGACGCTTTCGAGCGCGGTGTCCTGGCCGGCGGGCTCGCGACCGTGGAGTTCACGAACGAGGTCGCGCGCGTCCTCCGCCCGGCCGGTACCTACGTCGCCAACGTCTCGGACGGCCCGAACCTGCCGTTCCTTCGCCGATTTCTGGCGACGCTGGCGACGTCGTTCCCGCAGGTGGCCCTGCTGGCCGAGCCAGGCGTGCTCCGGGGCCGCCGGTTCGGGAACATCGTGGTCGCCGCTTCCCGGGTCGAACTCCCGGTCACGGACCTGACCCGCCGGGCCGCTTCCTCGGTGTACCCGGCTCGCTGCGTCGCGGGAGAAGACCTGCGGCAGCTCCAGGGCAAGGCGAAGGCGATCACGGACGCGGAGGCTCTGCCGTCGCCGGTCCCACCGAAGGACGTCTTCGGGATCTTCTGAACCGCACCCCGACCACCCAAGCGACCGACCGCGGGGGTCCGGGGGCGAAGCCCGCCGGGCGGGTTTGGGGTTGCACCCCAAAATGAAGGCGGATCCCGCGCACCCGTCAGAGCTTGCTTATCCTTGCTGCCTTCCGGCCCTGGGGAGGTTCACAAGATGGACGCCGCGCGGGATCCGAGGACCAGTGTAGTCACTCCCGTCCAGTCATGGAGGACAGTGGGGGGTATGAGCACTCCGACCTGGGAAGATGTCCTCAAAGCCGCCGAAGCGGTCCACCCGTTCGTGCGGCGCACGCCAGTGCTGCGCGCCGAGGTCGACGGGCGGCCGCTGGTCCTCAAGCTGGAGCATCTCCAGCGGAGCGGGTCGTTCAAACTGCGGGGCGCGGTGAACGCGCTGGTGAGCGGGCCGTTGCCGGAGCGGGTGCTGACGGCGTCCGGCGGCAACCACGGGCTGGGCGTGGCGACGGCGGCTTCGCTGCTGAACCTGCCTGCGACGGTGTACGTGCCGGAGTCGGCTCCGCAGGCGAAGACGGACCGGATCGAGGCCGCGGGCGCGAAGCTCGTCCGTCACGGCGCGACGTACGCCGAGGCGGCCGCGAAGGCGCTCGAAGCCGCTTCCGAGCCGGGTACGCGGTACCTGCACGCGTACGACGATCCAACCGTCGTCGCAGGTCAGGGCACTGTCGCGGCCGAGGTGATCCAGGACGCGCCGGACGTCGACGCGTTCCTGGTCGCGGTCGGCGGTGGCGGGCTGGTCGCGGGGACGTCGCTGGCCGGGTTGCCGACGTTCGCCGTCGAGCCGGAGCGGTGCCGCGCGCTCGGCGCGGCGCTGGCGGCGGGCGAGCCGGTGGACGTGGAGATCGACTCGGTGGCGGCGTCCGCGCTGGGCGCGACCAGGGTCGGGAGCGTCCCGTTCGCCGTGCTCCGCGATCGGGTGACGTCCGTGCTGGTCAGCGACGCGGAACTGCTCGCCGCGCGGGACCGGCTCTGGGAGGAGTTCCGCCTCGCCGTCGAACCGGCCGCCGCGGTCGGTTTCGCCGCGTGGCTGGCCGGGCGGGCCGAGGGCGAGCTGCCGTGCGTCGTCCTGTGCGGCGCCAACAGTGAGTGGACCCCCTGATCAACCCGCCCTGAGCGCGACCCGGAACTCCGTCCGCCCCGGACGGCTGACGACCCCGACCTGCCCGCCGTGCGCGGCGACGACGGCAGCGACGATGGCCAGGCCGAGCCCGGTGCTGCCCGCCGCCCGCGACCGCGAATCGTCGCCGCGGGCGAAACGTTCGAAGACCTCCGGAAGGATTTCCGGCGGGATCCCCGGTCCGCTGTCGACAATGGACAGTGTCACCATCGAGTCCACTATGGACAGTGAAGTGGTGACCTCGGTGCCCGCCGGGGTGTGCGTGCGCGCGTTGCCCAGCAGGTTGATCACCACCTGGTGCAGCTGATCCGCGTCGCCGAGGACGATGATCGGCTCCGGCGGGACCTCCAGCCGCCACTTGTGGTCGGGCCCGGCGACGTGCGCGTCGGCGACGGCGTCCGCGACCAGCCGCGAGAGATCGACGGGCTGATGCACCACCGGACGACCGGAATCGAGTCGCGCGAGCAGCAGCAGATCCTCGACGAGGCCGGTCATCCGCGTCGATTCCGACTCCACCCTGCCCATCGCGAACGCGATGTCCGGCGGCACCTCGGAGCCGGACCGCCGGGTGAGTTCCGCGTAGCCGCGGATGGCCGCGAGCGGGGTCCGCAGTTCGTGACTGGCGTCCGCGACGAACCGGCGCACCCGGCTTTCGCTGGCCTGGCGGGCGGAAAGCGCGTTCGAGATGTGGCCGAGCATGCGGTTGAGCGCGAACCCGACCTTGCCGACCTCCGTCCGCGGATCGGTGTCCACTTCGGACACTCGTTCGGACAGTGCGACCTCGCCGCGATCCAGCGGGAGTTCGGCGACCCTGGTCGCGGTGGCGGCCAGCCGGTCGAGGGGTTTCATGGTGCGCCGCACGGTCACCGCGCCGAGCGCGCCCGCCAGCAGGATGCCGCCGACGGCCACCCCGCCGAAGATGAAACCCAGGCTCCACAACGTGTCCGTGACGTCCTTGGTGGGCAGCCCGGAGATCGAGACAGCACCGTTGGAAGTCTGTTTCGCGACCACGCGATACTCCCCGAGCGAGCCGAGGTCGACGTCGGCGGGCTCGGCACCCGTCGTCGATCGCAGCAGGGTGGCGATCTGGGGGCGGCTGATCTCGTCGTGGGGGAACGGGTCGGTGACCTTCGCGTCGTAGCTGGATCGCAGCACCGCGGCGAGCACACGTCCGTCCGGGAACACGGTCACGAACAGCGAACCGGTGCTCTGGCCGTACGCGCGCAGGCCCTCGGGAACCCTTTCCCCGCCGGGACGGCCCGGTGGCGGCGGACGGCTGGCGCGTTCGCTGGTCTCGTGGAGCCGGGCGTCGAGCTGGTCGATCAGGAAGTTCCGCAACGCCAGTTCCGTCACCACGCCCACCACCAGGCAGACGAGCGCGAGCAGCCCCGCGACCTGCGCGATCAGCCGCCGCCGCAGGGACCAAGGCCGCTTAACCCGCGGGCTTGAGGACATACCCGGCGCCGCGCATCGTGTGGATCATCGGCTCCCTGTCGGCGTCGATCTTCTTGCGGAGGTAGGAGATGTACAGCTCGACGATGTTGGCCTGGCCGCCGAAGTCGTAGCTCCACACCCGGTCCAGGATCTGCGCCTTCGACAGCACGCGCTTCGGATTGCGCATGAGGTACCGCAGCAGTTCGAACTCGGTCGCGGTCAACGGCACCGGATCGCCGCCGCGGTGCACCTCGCGGCTGTCCTCGTCCAGGGTCAGGTCGCCGACGACCAGCGTCGAACCGCTCGGCCCGGCGACCCCGCCCGCGCGGCGCAGCAGCGCGCGCAACCGCAGCGCGACTTCCTCCAGGCTGAACGGTTTGGTGACGTAGTCGTCGCCGCCCGCGGTGAGCCCGGCGATCCGGTCCTCCACCGCGTCCTTCGCGGTCAGGAACAGCACCGGCAGGTTGGGTACCTCGGAACGCAGGCGGCGCAGGACGTCCAGGCCGCTCATGTCCGGCAGCATGACGTCGAGGACCACCGCGTCCGGCCGGAATTCCCTGGCCACGCGGACCGCCTCGGTGCCGTCGCCCGCGGTGCGGATGTCCCAGCCCTCCATGCGCAGGGCCATCGACACGAGCTCGGACAAGGTCGCTTCGTCGTCGACGACCAGCACCCGCACGGGGCTGCCGTCGGCACGGCGCAGGCCTGCCTTCGCGGAACCGGACGACGGGACGTTCACACTGGTCATGGTGCCATCCTGCGCGGCGCCGATGAGCCCTCTCTGTGTCCCCGCTGTGCGTTTCCTGTGAACGATCACCCGGCCGGGGCGGAATCACAGCGGGGGCCCACCGCCGGCACAGCTTCCGCACAGCGACGGCGCCGAGCATGGCCGCAACCGAGTACACGGAGGCGACCAGATGACCGAACCGACCGAACCCGCCAAGCCCCCGGCGGGTGAGACCGCCGCCTGGGGCGCGCCCGCCCCGGCGGGTGAACCGAAGAAGGCCTGGTCGGGCCGCAAGACCGCGATCGCGGCCGGGGTGGCGGTGGTGATCGCCGCCGGTGGCGGGGCCGCGATCTGGGCTGGAACCGCCGCGAACGGCTCCGAACAGGGCCGGATGATGGGCGGTCCCGGCGGCGGCCGGATGCTCTTCGGGCCCGGCGGGGGCATGCCGCGTGACGCGCTGCACGGCGACTTCGTCGTCTCCGACGGCAAGGGCGGCTACAGCACCGAACGGATGCAGACCGGCGAGATCACCGAGATCAGCGCGACGTCCGTCAGCCTGACCAGCAAGGACGGCTACAAGCAGGTCTACACGATCGACGCGTCGACCAAGAAGACCGGCGACCCCAAGACCGGCCAGACGGTGACGGTGAACGCCAAGGTCACCGGCGACACCGCGACGGCGACGAGTATCGGCGATCCAGGGCAGCAGACCCAGCGCGGACAGAACGGCGGCCAGCGGGGTCAGGGGCAGCAGGGTCAGCCGGGCCAGGGGCAACAGGGACAGCCAGGTCAGGGTCAGCCGGGCCAGGACGGACCGGGCGGACCGCCGCCCGGTAACTGACGCACGGCTACCGGTGTAAGAGGGCCAGCAGCGCGGCGGCCGTCTCGGCGGCTTCCTGACCGGAGGTGTCGAGGACGACGCGGTCGCCGCCGGAGGCACGTGCCCGGGCCGCCTCGGCGATCGCGCGGGCGGCCACCCGGTCCCGCACACCGGGTGGCGCGCCGCGGAGTTCGTCACCGGCCAGCAGCGCGGATTCGCCCTCGGCCCGGCGCCGGACGCGTTCGGTGAGCGCCGGGTCTTCCGCGTCGAGGTGCACGACGGTGACCTCCTTGAAGACCTGCCGGTGCTCGGGAAGGAATTCCCTGGCCACCACGATCAGCCGCCGCGCTCCGGCTTCGCGGTAGCCGCGCCAGACGGCCGCCAGGTTCGCCGCCTCCACCGCCGGATCCGGGCCGGGATTCACGAACCCGAATTGCGCGAGATCAGCGTAGGCGACGGGCATCTCGCGTGCCCAAAGGTCCCGCAGCGCGCTGTACGCGGCCGTCGATTTGCCGACCGCCGTCGGACCGGTCACCACGGTCACCGGTCCGGGCTGCGGCTCGACGGCGTCCGGCGGCGAAACTTCCCCTTTTTCGACCAAGCAGCGTCGGAACAGCGCGTCGACGGTCTCCTCGGGCCGCTGTCCGGTCGTGTCCATCGCCTCGCCGAAACCGGTGCGCTCATAGGCCTCCACGATCTCGAAAAGGTCGGGAAGAGCGCCGGCGGGCGAACCCCGGCCGAGGAAACGGCTCCGGAGTTCGTCGTGATCGCACGTCAGCCGGACGAGCGTGAGGTCGAAGTCGCCGCCTTCCAAGTCCCGCTCGACGCCGTTCTCGGGATCGACCACCCCGGAAACGACGAGCTGCCTGGCACCCCGGTCACGCAGGATCTTCAGTACCCGCAGCAGATTGGCCGCCTTGATGGCGTGCGAGGCTTCGCCGCCGCCCGGAGGCGGGCCGATCAGCCCGAGCTGGTCGATGTCGACGTACGCGACGCTGCCGCCCGCTTCGAGGACGCGGCGGTACAAACCCCAGGCGGTGGTCGACTTTCCCGACCCGGGTGCGCCGGTCGTCCAGAGCACGGGTGTCTTCTCGGTCCCCATGGCTTCCCAGCTTAGGAACCCCTGTCCACCGAAATAGGGCAGAGTTGGGCGCGTGCGGGACATCAGCGGCTCGTTGGCGAGGCAGGCGTGCGCGGTCGCGGCCGTCTGCCTGGTCGCCGACGCCGGGCTGTTCCTCATCGTCGGGCCACCGCTCTCGCTGGGCTGGCAGGCGTGGGTGGTGCTGATCGGCGGGATCCTCGCCAACGTCGCGCTCGCCGGGCCTTCGCGCTATTCCGGCTGGGTCTCGGCCGCGCACGGCGCGCTGCTCGTCGCCGCGCCGCTCCTGCTGTACCCGTTCGACCACTACCTGCAGGCCACCAACGCGGGCGTGCTCATCGCGGGATACCGCGCGGGCGCCTGGCTTTCGACCAAACCGGCGCTGGCGGCGCTGGCGGCGATGCTCACCGGGCTCTTCGCGTGCACCCTCATCCCTGCCGACCGGGGCAACCGGGACTGGCGGCTGGTGCTCATCGACATCGGCATCAGCGGGCTACTGCCGTGGCTGGTCGGCCGCTACACGACCGCACGGCGCGCGTACATCGCCGACCTCCAGCGCGCGGAGGAACAACGGCAGCAGCACGAAGCCGAAGCGGTGCGCCGCGCCGTCGCCGAGGAACGCACGACGATCGCCCGCGACCTGCACGACGTGATCTCCCACCACGTCAGCGCGATCGGTGTGCACGCCGGCGCCGCGCGGCTCGGGCTGCCGGCGGGGGAACCGGCCGCGCGGCGTTCGCTCTCGGCCGTCGAATCGTCGAGCCGGGCCGCGATGGCCGATCTGCGGCGCCTGCTGGATCTGTTGCACGGCAAGGAGAACGGCGACGCGCAACGGCAGCCGGGGCTGGACAATCTCGACGAGCTGCTCGACAACCTGCGCATCGCCGGGCTGCCCGCGCGGCTGACCAGTCACGGCGGTCCGCGGGAACTCCCGGGTTCGGTGGACATCGCGTTGTACCGCATCGCGCAGGAAGCGCTGACGAACGCGCTCCGGCACGGCTCCGGCGGGACGGTCGAGATCGACCTCGCCTACCGGCAGACGGAGATCGTCCTCGCGATCACGAACGAGATCGGCCGCCCGAACCGGGGTTCTCCGGCCGAATCGACGAAACGCGGCCTCGCCGGGATCAGGCAGCGGGTCGCGTTGTTCGGCGGGCAGGCGGAATGCGGGCCGCTCGACGACGGGCGGCATTGGCGGGTTCGAGTCGGATTTCCTTTGGAGGCGGAGTGATCCGGGTTCTGCTGGCGGACGATCACGCGATGTTCCGGTCCGGGATGCGCGCGGTGCTGGACACCCAGGCGGATTTCGAATGCGTCGGCGAGGCCTCGGACGGACGCGAAGCCGTCACTCAGGCGGCCGCGCTGCGCCCGGACGTCGCCGTGCTCGACGTCCGGATGCCCAAATTAGACGGCCTTGCCGCGACCGAGGCGATCATGTCGGCGCCCGGCAACGACACCCGCGTCCTCGTGCTGACGACCTACGACTCCGACGAGTACGTCTACCGCGCGCTGCGGGCCGGGGCGAGCGGGTTCCTGTTGAAAAGCCTCGCTCCCGAGGAGCTCGTCTCGGCCATGCGGGTGGCCGCGCGCGGTGACGCGCTGATCGATCCGACGGTGACGCGGCGGCTCGTGTCGACCTTCGCCACCAGCATCGAACCCGTGGCCGCCGAACCGGCGGAGCTGGAACGCCTCACCTCACGCGAGCGCGAAGTGCTCATGCTGGTCGCCGACGCGTCCAGCAACGCGGAGATCGCCAGGTTGCTGCATGTGGGCGAGGAGACGGTGAAGACCCACGTTTCCCGGATCCTGGCGAAGCTCGGGTTGCGGGACAGGGTGCACGCCGTCGTCTACGCCTACCGCAACGGGCTCGTCGGCGGCCGGTGATCGGTTCGCCGGACCGGGCTTCTCCTGCCAGAATCGCCGCAGGGCACGTCGAGGCGGGGAGCTGGGAATGAAGCGCTGGGTCACGCTCACGATCGGGCTGGTGTTCCTGCTGGTCGGCGGCGTCTGGGTGCTCCAGGGCGCCGGCGTGCTGACCGGCAGCTTCATGACCGGGCAGAAACTGTGGTTCCTGATCGGCCTGGTCGCGTTCCTGGTCGGGGTGGTGCTGGTGGCGGCCACCGCCCGCCGCACCCGGCGGGCCCCCACCGACGACTAACCGCGCGCTCCCCACCCGATCACGCGTGTCGTCCACCCGATCACGCGTGTCGTCCGCCTGATCGCGCATGTCGTCCGCCTGATCACGCGTGTCGTCCGCCCGGTCACACGAGTTCGGCCTTCAGACACGCGAGTTCCGTCTCTGATCACGCGAGTCCCGCCTCCAAACACAGGTGATCCGTCTCTGATCACGAGTGATCGGGATCAGATCGCACGTGTCCGGTCTCCGATCACGCGTCACGCGATCTTGAAGATCGGGTAGCCGGGCGCGATCTCCAGCAGCTTCTCGTCGGACGCCTTCGCGTCGACGCCGTCGAAGAACACGCCGACCTCGAACTTCCAGCGCTTGAGGTAGGCACGCAGGATCTCGGGCTTCTCCGCGTCGGCGAGTTCGGTGTAGGTGAACGTCTCGGTGCGGCGCCCGACGCGGAGCTGCCCCTCGCCGGCGACCCGCAGGTTGCGCACCCACTGCGTGACACCGCGCGGCGCGACGAGGTAGCGCTCGCCGTCCAGCTTCAGCAAGTTGACCGGGACCGAGCGCAGTTCGCCGCTCTTGCGGCCGCGGACCGAAAGCACCCGGCTGCCCAGCACGCTGACACCGAGCTTCGTCAGCTTGAGGACGAACTCGTTGAACGCGTTGGTCGCCTTGGCGGGCTTGAGGTAGCGGGTGGCGGTGTAGTCGGCGGCGGTACCGGTGGCGGTGGTCATCTCGTCTCCTCCAAGTCTTCGAGAGCAGTGCTCTCTGTTAAGAGCAGTGAACACCAGAGCGGTGCATCGTGTCAAGAGCACTGCTCTCATTTAGGTGCGATGCTCTATGCTGAGAGCATGGCTGCCACCCAGACCGCGCGTGAACGCGCCCGTGCCGAGCTCACCCGCGAGATCAAGGACGAAGCCCGCCGTCAGCTCGCCGAAGTCGGCGCGCTCGGGCTTTCGCTCCGCGCCGTCGCGCGAGAGCTGGGCATGGTCTCGTCGGCGCTCTACCGGTACTTCTCCAGCCGCGAGGAGCTGCTGACAGCCCTGATCATCGACGCCTACGACGCGGTCGGCGAAGCCGCGGAAGCCGCCGACGACCCCAAAAAGGCTTCCTTGGAACGATGGGAATCGATCTGGTTCGCGGTGCGCGCCTGGGCGAAGGCGCACCCGCACGAGTACGCGCTGATCTACGGCTCGCCGATCCCCGGCTATCAGGCCCCGCAGGACACCGTCACACCCGCGGGACGGGTGGCGTTCGCGCTGGTCGCGGTTTTGCGCGACGCGAATCTCCGGGTCGAGACCGAGGTCGGCGAGATGCCGGACGAACTCCGGCACCAGCTCGGCGCCGTCGCCGAAATCCTCAAGATCACCCTGGCCCCCGAGACGGCCTCACGGCTGATCATGGCGTGGACCCAGCTGTTCGGGATGATCAATTTCGAGCTGTTCGGCCAGTACGTCGGTTCCGTGGATCCGTCGGACGCCTTCTTCGCGCACGGGACCCGTCAGATGGCCGAGTTCACCGGGATCAGGATGACCGGCTGAGCGCGGTCCAGGACCGCATCAGCAGCTGGACGGCGTCCACGACGTCTTCGTCACCGGTCCCCTCGGGACTCAGGAAGCGCTGCAACAGGAGACCGTCTTCGAGCGCGTGCAGGATCAACGCGAGGAAGGCCGGGTCGGCGGGCGGTTCCGCGCCCCGCGCGGCGAGTTCGGTCCGGACCGAGGTCTCCAGCAATGCCCTTGTCGACTTCTCGCCTTCTCCGACGAGCGGGCGCGCTTCAGGATTCCGGAGCGCGTAAAGGGCCAGCTCGGTACGCAGGGTCAGCCAGCCGGCGAGGTGTTCGGCGCGCTCGACGTTCCACGCGCGCAGCCGGTCCATCATCTCGGCGAAGGAACCGACACCCTGGCCCAACGCGGTGACCTCCTCGGCCTCTCGCCGGGTCCGGCGGCGCAGCAGCTCGACGACCAGCTCGTGCTTGCCGTCGAAGTTGCCGTAGAAGGCGCCGCGCGTGAAGCCGGCCCGTTCGGCGATCTGCTCGACGGACGTGCCGTTGACCCCTCGTTCGGAGAACAGGTCGGCGGCCGCCTCGAGCAGGCGCTGCCTGGTCTGCTCGCGGCTTTCCTCCCGCGTCAAGCGTCTCGCCGTCACACGGCGATCCTAGAGTTCGCGATTTCCCTTGCGCCCGGTCATCCACACCCCGCCCGCGAGGACTGCGACGGCGACCACGACGGCCAGCGCGGTGAGCGGCCACAGCGCCTGGCTCGCGAAGAACGCGGCGACGGCGCCGAAGAGGACGGCGACGAGGAGCAACGGCGTGGTCCGGACGGCTGCGGCGGCGGGGACGGTGACCATGGGAGGTTTCCCTTCGGGGGTGGTGCGCGGAACACTCGGTTTTCGCGGAAGGGACCTCGCCGGTTCGGTGGCCTTACGCCGGACGCGGCGGGGATCACCCTTCCGGGCGAGGTACCGGCGTGGCGGCTAGCGTCACGCTGCGGAGACAGCATCGAGGGAAAGGCGGCTCGCGGTGGAGAAGTGGGCGGAGCAGGTCGGCAGGATCCGGGTCATCGGAACCGGGGTGATGGGCCGGGGCATCGTCCAGCTCGCCGTGACGGCGGGGCTCGAGGTCGAACTCGCCGACGCGCGGCCCGAAGCGGTCGGCGAGGCCATCGACCACGTCGGCGCGATGCTCGGCAAGCTCGCCTCGAAAGGCAAGATCACCCAGGAGGCCGCCGCGTCCGCGAAAGGCAGGCTGATCGCGGCCGACGGTCCGCTGGCGCCCGCCGACGGCGTCGATCTCGTCGTCGAAGCGGTCCGCGAGGACCTGGAGATCAAACGCGCGCTGTTCGCCGAACTGGAACGCGTCTGCGGGCCGGACACCGTGTTCGCCACCAACACCAGTTCGCTTTCGGTCACCGAGATCGGCGCCGCGCTGACCGAGCCCGGCAGGCTGCTGGGTCTCCACTTCTTCAACCCGGTCCCGCTGATGCGGCTGGTCGAGGTCGTGCCCGGCGCGCGGACCGCCGCGTGGCTGCCGCCCGCCGTGACCGAACTCGTCCGCGGCTGGGGACACGAACCCGTCCTCGCCCGGGACGCCCCGGGTTTCCTGGTCAACCACGCCGGACGCGGGCTGGGCACCGAGGCGCTGCAGATCCTCGCCGAGGGGATCGCGAGCCCGGCCGACGTGGACCGCGTCGCGCGGGACGTGCTCGGCCTGAAACTCGGCCCGTTCGAGCTGCTCGACCTGACCGGCCTGGACGTCTCGCACGCCGTACTGGAAAGCATCTGGAGCGGTTTCCACGGCGAACCGCGGCTGCGGCCGTCGTGGCTGACGCGTCCCCGCGTCGCCGCCGGGCTGTTCGGGCGCAAGAACGGCGAGGGTTTCTACGGCTACGTCGACGGGCGGCAGCGGGCGGAGCCGGAACCGGCCGCGCCGGAAGCCCCGGCCACTCCCGTGTGGGTCGACGACGAACGCCTCGGCACGCTGCTCTCGTCGGCGGGGATCCAGGTCGTGCACTCCGCCTACCCGGACACGGTGCTGATCGTCAGCCCGGTCGGTTCGTCCACTGTGGACACCGCCCTCGCCGCGGGGTTCCCGGCGGAACGGGTCGTCGGGGTCGACCCTCTCGGCGGCTACGCGAACCGCCTGACGCTTTCGGTCCACCCCGCGCTCGATCCGGCCGCCGGCCGCACCGCCTGGGGCGCGCTCGCCGCGACCGGGCTGCCGGTGACCGTGGTCCGCGACGGTCCCGCGCCGATCGCGCAGCGGCTGCTGGCGTCGATCGTCAACACCGCCTGTTTCATCGCCGGGCAGCGGCTCGCGACCCCGGAGGACATCGACACCGCCGTCCGGCTCGGCCTCGGCTACCCGCGCGGGCCGCTGACGTGGGGCGAGGAAGCGGGTGCGGACTTCGTGCTGCGAGTCCTGCGGGGACTCGTCGCCGGCACCGGGGACCAGCGCTACCGGCCGAGCGGCTGGCTCACCGAACGGGTCGCGCTCGGCTTGCCGCTGACGTCGGCGGGCACCTCGCCCGCCGACCTGCTGCGCTGAATCTCGGCGGGGGTTTCGGCAGGGGTTCCCAATGTCGTATTTGTGTCGCTGAGCGTCTCGAATGCGACATTGGGACCAAGGACCGGGAACAGGCGGCCGCCCTCGCGCCGCCCTTCGGTTTCGGGGCTCGCGGAACGGCGTGAAGGCCTCGTTTCCTTGGCTGAGCCGCGTGAAGGGGGCCTTCACGCGGCGCGGCCGTGACACCTGCGGCCAGTGGGGCACCTGTGACGATCGCAGCGTTCCTGGGCCGGCCCACCGAGATCCGGCCTTGACTGTCCACAAGGGACATAAGTTCCAGCTGGGTACTTTCCACTCACTCGAAGAGGGAAAGACCCCTTCGACCTTGCTCCTCGTCGCCAAGCAAGTCCGAACCAGCGGCGCGGCCACCGGCTACCAGCGGCGGTCCGTCACCGCCCCGCTGGAGGCGTTCCAGAACACGTACCCGCCCTCGAAGTTGTTCTGCCGTCCGCCGCTGACGGAGAACTCGTCGCTCGTCGGGTACCGCAGGTACGACCGCTCCCAGCCGAGCTCCTCCCAACGCCGCCGGATGGCGCCGTAAACGGCGTGCGCGTCGGTCTGCATCGACCAATAGATCGACCCGGACTTCGTGAAGTGGTTGAACCGGCCGACCCCGTCCGAGGTGGACGTCTCATCCGTCGTCGGATAGCCGAGCGGCCCCTTCTCCCAGTCCAGCGCTTCCCACCGGACGCGGATACGGCCCCAGATCGCGTGCGCGTCCGTCTGCGTCGTCCAGTAGATCGACGCGTTCTTGCTGAAGTGGTTGAACCGGCCGATCCCGTCCGGCGTCGGGAGTTCGTCCGTCGCCGGGTAGCCGAGTTCACCGGCTTCCGCGCCCAGGGCCTTCCACTTCACCCGGATCCGGCCGAACACCGGATGCGCGCCCGTGTTCACCGTGTAGTAGATCGACGATTGCATCTTGCCGGGCCACAACGGGAAGTCGTTGTAGCGGCCGGTGGTGTCCGGCGTGGTCAGCTCGTCGGTCGCGGGCGGGCCGAACTCCTTGTGGCCGCCCAGGGCGAGGTACTTCTTGAGGATCTCACCCTCGATCTGCTTGACGCCCGTCTCCTTCGACCAGTACAGCCGCCCGCGCTCGTAGGTGCGGAAGCGGACCGTGCCGTCGACGGCCTCGGGCGCGGTCGGCGCGCCGAGTCGTTGTGCCAGCGCGGGTTCGTCGCGGTAGCGCTTGTCGATCGGGGTGAGGTAGGTCGCCGAGATCGTCTGGTCGGCCGTGCCCATGGTGATCTCGGTCAGCCGTGTGGTGGCTCCGTTGGACCAGCCGGTGAAGGTCGACGAACCGTCCGAAGCGACGTCCGCCGCCTGGATCTCCACCTTCGCGCCCTCGACCACCATCGCCGAAGCGGCCCCGCCTTCCGGCGTGATGCCGAGTGCGGCGGCGACATTGCTGGTCAGCGTCAGCCGGTGTTCCTTCGGCTTCGCGACGTACGTCTTCGAGACCGTGACACCGGCGCTGTCGGTCGCCGACGCGGTGAATTCCAGCTTGGAGTCCGTGTGGTCGGTGAACGGCATCGCGAACTCGGGGCCGCTGCCCCCGTGATCCGGATGCGCGTGGCAGACCGCGTTCTCCGGGCAGTGCCGGACCAGGGTGGACCAGGTGACCGGCAGCGCACCGTCCTCGGCGTCGGTGACGGTCGCGCCGAGGACCACCTGCTCACCGACCGCGAACAGCCGGCCGCCGGGGTCGGTCATGGTCAGCTTCGGCGAGTGGTTCCCGGGCGCCACGGCGATTTCCGTGGTCCCGGAAGCCTGCAAGCCGTCCGTCACCGTCAGCTTGGCGGTGAACTTCCCGGTGCCCGCCGCGTAGGTGTGGCCGGCCCTCGCCCCGGTGCCGGTGGTGCCGTCGCCGAAGTCCCACCGGTAGGTCAGCGGGTCGTTGTCGAAATCGTAGGAACCGCTGCCGTCGAAGGAGACCGTGCGGGTTTCGGGGTCCGTCTCGGACGTGGCCACCGCGACCGGCGCCTTGTTCCCGGTGGTGTAGCTGAGCCTGCGCAGCAGACCGCTGTAGATGTCGGCGTAGACGATGTCGCCGTTGGCCGCGGCCAGGAACTTGACCGGACCGCCGATCCCGGTGAACACCGGCGGTGTCTCCGGCAGGCGGACGACCCGGCCCTGCGCGTCGTACTTGGCCGTCCACAGTTTTTGAGTGGCGTAGTCGCCGAAGAAGTACGCTCCCCGGTATTCCTCCGGGTAAGACCCTCCATTGTAGACGATCCCGGCGGTGACGCTGTTGCCGTTGTCCGGGCCCTGGCCGTGGCGGATCGCCAGCATCGGCGGGGTGTTCACGGCCGAAGCGCATTGCGGCATCGCGGAGTAACCGTCGGTGGGCTGGTCGCCCTCGAAACACGGCCAGCCGTGGTTCGCGCCCTTCTGGACGAAGTCGATCTCTTCCCAGGTGCCCCAGCCGACGTCGCCTGCCACGGGGAGACCGGTACCGGGGTCGAGACCGAACCGGAACGGGCTGCGGAAGCCGCTCGCGAACACCTTGGAGCGCACGGAGTTCGGGTTTCCCGCGACGTAGTAGGGATTGTCCGGCACGCCGGCGCCGTCGGCGGTGACGTGGAAGATCTTGCCGTAGATCTTGTCGAGGTCGTACGCGTTGAGCGCGAACGGGTCCGCCGCGCCCTGGAAGCGCGCGCTGTCGCCGATCGAGACCCACACCGTGCCGTCGGGGGCGGCCACGACGCCGGTGATGCCGTGGACGTCGGTGTTCGCGGGCCCTTCGACGAGCACCTTCTCCCCGGTCAGCCCGGTCGGCTCGGCGGCGCCGGACACCGTCCAGCGCGAGGCGCGCAGCGAGACGCCGCCGGGGACGTCGAGCGCGCGAGCGGTGTAGATCGCGCGGGAGGTGGCGTAGTCGGGCGCGATCGCGATCCCGACCAGTCCCAGGTCAGCGGCATTGTGGACGGCCAGGCTCGCGATCTTCCGCGACTGGCCGGTGGTGGACACCCAGGTGACGTTGCCCTGCTTCCCGGTGGTCAGCATCGAGCCGTCGGGCAGGTAGGCGAAGTCGGTCAGGTCGTACGGCGCCTGCCCGCTCGGCTGGTCTCGCAGGACGAAGCCGGGCGGCAGGACGGGTGCCGCGGCCGCCGCCGTGGCCGTCAGCGGGACCAGCGAGGTCACCACCAGCAGCGTCACGAGGGCGTGACAGAGCGCGCGAAATCTCGAAGACATGCAGGAGCCCCTTCCCCGGTCGAACATCCCATCGACGGGCTCCACGTGGACATTTCACACCTTCGGGTGGCTTTATGGAACTGTTATCACCACCGCCGGTCGATCACCTGCCCGGTGTTCCGGTTCCAGGTGACGTAGCCGTTCTGGAAGCTGTTCTGCCGCCCGATGGCGATGGTGAACTCGTCCGTCGTCGGATACCGCAGGTACGACCGCTCCCAGCCGAGCGCGGCCCAGCGCTGCCGGATCGCCCCGTAGATCGCGTGCGAGTCGGTGGCCGGTGTCCAGTAGATCGAGCTCGCCTTCGTGAAATGGTTGTAGCGGCCGACGCCGTCCGGGGTGGCTGTCTCGTCCGTCGTGGGGTAGCCGAGCGGGCCCTTCTCCCAGTCCAGCGCCTCCCACCGGACACGGATCCGGCCCCAGATCGCGTGCGCGTCGGTCTGCACCGTGTAGTAGATCGACGAAGCCTTGCTGAAGTGGTTGAACAGGCCGATCCCGTCGGGCGTCGGGAGTTCGTCCGTCGTCGGATAGCCGAGCGGACCCTTCTCCCAGTCCAGCGCCTCCCACTTGACCCGGATCCGACCCTGCACCGGATGCGCGCCGGTCGACGGCGTCCAGTAGATCGAGGACCGCTGGGTGCCCGGCCAGTCCGGGAAGTGGTTGAACCGGCCGACGCGGTCCGGGGTGGCGGTCTCGTCCGTCGCCGGTGGGCCGAACTTCCGGTGCCCGCCCAGCGCGAGGTACTTCTTGAGGATCTCGCCTTCCATCTGCTTCACACCGGTCTCGGCGCTCCAGTAGAGCCTGCCGCCCGCATACGGCCGGTAGCGCACGGTCCCGTCGGTGACCTCCGGCCCGGCCGGCGCGCCGAGTCGTTGCCGTAGCGCGGGTTCCGCCTGGTAGCGCCGGTCGATCGGGGTGAGGTAGGTCGCGGTCATGGTCAGGTCACGCGCCGGGACGGTGACGGGCACCGTGCGCGAGGTCCGCCCGTCGGACCAGCTCACGAACGTCGAAACGCCATCGGCGGCGACCTGCTCCGCGACGATCTCGAACGTCGCGCCTTCGGTCACCATCGCGGTGTTGACCCCGCCTTCCGCCGGGATGCTCAGCGCGGCGGGCACGGTGGAGGTCAACGTCAGCCGGTGCTCACGCGGCAGAGCGACATAGGTCCTGCTCGACGTCACCCCGGCGCTGTCGGTCACCGAAGCGGTGATCTCGACCCGCGAGTCCTGATGATCGGTGAAGGGCAAGGAAAAGACCGGGCCGCCGCCCGGCGAACCGGGATGCGCGTGACAGGTCGCTTCTTCCGGGCAATGCCGGATCAGCGTGGTCCACCCGACCGGTAACACCCCGTCCTCGGTGTCGATCGCCGTCGCGCCGACGACGACCGGCTCCCCGACCGCGAAGGTCCGCGCGCCGGGATCCGTCATGATCAAGTCCGGCGAACGGTTTCCCGGCACCACAACCACTTCGGTGCCGTCAGTGGCGCCGAGCCGGTCCGTGACGGTCAGCCGCGCCGTCGCCCTCGTGACCCCGGCACCGTAGGCGTGGGTCACCCGGACGCCGTCCTGACTCGTGCCGTCGCCGAAATCCCAGTGATAGGTCAAGGGGTCGCCGTCGAAGTCGTAGGAACCGGAGCCGTCGAAGGTCACCGTCCTCGTCGAGGGATCGGTGCTCGACGTCGCCACCGCGACCGGTTCCGCGTTCGTCCCCGGATAGCTGAGCCGCCGCAGGTTCCCGGAGATGATGTCGGCGTAGACGATGTCACCATTGGCCGCGGCCGCGAATTCGACCGGCCCCCCGATCCCGGTGAACTTCGGCGGTCGTTGCGGCGCCTGGACGAGCCTGCCTTGACTGTCGTACGTCATCGTCCAGATCTTCTGCGTGGCGTAGTCGCCGAAGAAGAACGCGCCGTGATATTCGTCCGGATAGGACGATCCACTGTAGACGATCCCGGCGGTGACGCTGTTTCCTTCGTCCACACCGGAGCCGTGGTGGTAGGTGGTGACCGGCGGGGTGTTGACGACGCCCGCGCAGCCGGCGAGGCCGGAATACCCCGGAGTGGGGACGTTTCCTTCCCAGCAAGGCCAGGCGTGGTTCGCGCCCGGCCGCACGACGTTCACCTCTTCCCAGGTGTTCCAGCCGACGTCGCCGACCACCGGCAGGCCGAGCCGCGGGTCGAGGGAGAACCGGAACGGGCTGCGATAGCCACTGGCGAAGACCTTGGAGCGGTTCGAATCCGGGGCCGAGGCGGAATAATAGGGATTGCCGGGGACTCCGGCGCCGTCCGGGGTGACGCGCAGGATCTTGCCGTAGAGCTGATCGAGGTCGAGCGCGCGCAACGCGCCCGGATCCATCCTGGTGAAGTCGGCGGCGTCGCCGATGGAGATCCACAACGTCCCGTCGGGCCCCGCGACGAGTCCGGTGATGCCGTGGACGTCGTAGAACCCGGGAAGGTCGACAAGCACGCGTTCGTTCGCGAGACCGGTGGGGACGTCCGTGCCGGTCACCGTCCAGCGCGCCACCCGCATGGTGAACGCGCCGCCGCTCGTGTCGAACGACCGCGCGAGGTAGATCTGGCGCGAGGTGGCGAAATCCGGGGCGACGGCGAGGCCGATCAGGCCGAGGTCCCCGCTGCCGTGGACGGGAAGGGTCGCGAGCGTCCGCGCCTGGCCGGTGCCGGGCACCCAGGCGACCTTGCCGCTCTTCCCGATGCTGAGCACCGAACCGTCCGGCAGGTAAGCGAAATCGGTCAGGTCGAACGCGGCCTGACCGCTCGGCTGGTCACGAAGGACGAAGCCGGACGGCAGAGTGGGCGCCCCGGTCGCTTCCGGAGCGCCCACCCATCCCGGGAGAAGCAGGATCGAGACCGACAGTGCGACGAAGAGACGAGTGAGTGCCCGGCTTCCGGTCATCGGCGCTTCCCCATTTCCGGCGTGTCCTTGGCACGTCGCCGGGACCGGGGAAGTCATTGCCGCCGGAAGCTTTCATTTATCTCAAAGCAACCGAACCGCAATCATTCTCACGCTGCGCAGCCGAGCGGATACCTGCAGGTCAGGCCACGACCTGGACCACGTCGCCGCTCTGCAACGTCGTGAAGTACTTCTGCGAAGCCGCCGCCGACAGGTGGATGCAGCCGTGCGAGTACACCGAAAGGCTGCCGGTGTGGAAGGCGATCCCCGGCAGGAAGAACACCGAGTTCGGCATCGGCGCGTCGAAGGCCTTCGAGTGGTAGTTCTTGACCTTGTTCGAAACGTGGAAGACACCGGTCGGCGTCGCGTGCCCCTTTTTGCCGGGCAGCTGCTTGACCGGGCCGTAGATGACCTTGCCGTCTTGCAGCAGCCACGTCTTCAGCGCGGAGAGGTCGACGCAGGCGCTCACGCCCGGCGAGGCCAGCGCGGCCTTGCACGGCACGTCGGCGGCGTTCGCGGCGGGCTTGACCTCGGGTTTCGGGGTGGGCTTGGGCTTCGGTTTCGAAGACGTCGGCTTCGGGGTGGAGCTGCTGCTGCTCGGCGGCCGGGACGACGTGGTCGGAGCCGCGGAGGACGTTGTCGGCACGGGCGCGGACGTGGTCGTGGCCCCGCCCGCCGGGTCGCCCTGCGCGACGGCTCCGCCACCAGGCGTGCTTCCGCCGGAGTTGCCCGAACACGCTGTCAGCACCAGCGCCGTGGTCAGTGCCGTCACCACCACCGAGAACTTCTTCACAACCCTTACCCCCGATTCGTCCGTGATCCGTCCGACATGGGTAAAGACGGAGGTCACGGGTCCGGGGTTGTTGATCGGAAGGTCACGATCACGTCTCAGGGCACGCGGCCGACGACCCGCGCGTACATCCGGCCCGGATTGGCGCCTTCGTCCAGATATCCGGGCAGCGGCGGCAGATCACGCGCGAACACGGCCAGCCGCCCGAACAGTTCGTCCGCGTCGGCGGGACGCCGGTCCGGATCCTTCTCCAGCAGATCCGCGAGGAGCACGTTCAGTCCGTCCGGGACACCGTCCACTTCGGCCGGACTGTCCTTGACCTGCTTCTCGAACACCGCGTACGCCGTCGGACCGGTGAACAGCTGCCTGCCGGTGAGCATCTCGTGCAGGACACAGCCCAGCGCGTACAGATCGCTGCGCGGCCCGGCGATCCCGCGCTGGATCTGCTCGGGCGCCATGTACGCGGGGGTGCCCAGGATCTGCCCGGCGCGGGTGAACTGGGCGACGTCGGTCTCGCGCAGCATCGCGAGCCCGAAGTCGAGCACCTTCACGCTGCCGTCGGGACACAGCATCAGGTTGGTGGGCTTGAGATCGCGGTGGCAGATGGACAGCGCGTGCGCGGCGGACAGCACCGCGCAGGCCTGCGCCGCGATCGCGGCCGCCCACGGCACCGGCAGCGGCCCGTGTTCGGCGGCGAGATCGGCGACGGTCACGCCCTCGATGAATTGCATGACCTGGTACAACCGCTCGTCGTAGGTGCCGAAGTCGTACAACGTCGGCGCGCCCGCGTGTTCCAGGGTGGCGAGGATCCGCGCCTCGCGGATGAACCGCTGTTCGAGTTCGGTGTCCGGACCGCCGGGAAGCCCGAGGAACTTCACCGCGACGCGGCGGCCGAGATGCCGGTCGTGGCCCGCGTAGACCGCGCCCATCCCACCCCGGCCGAGCGGCAGCTCGTCGAGTTCGTAGCGATCCGCGATCAGCACTAGTTCTCCGGGATGAGCTGTCCTTCAGTGAGCCCTGTCAAGCCTAGCCTCACCAGCTCCAGGCCCGATTCCGCCGCCTCGCGGAGGGCGTCCTCGAAGGCCGCGAGGCGAGTGAGCGCCTCCCCGTGGGCACGCTGCGCTTCGATCGGCAGCCGCGGGATCCGGGTGCGCTTGAGATCGATCCTGGTCGAGGTGGTCGGCGCGAGCTGCCCGGCCGCGCGCAGGCAGCCGGCGAGGAACGCGGCGTCCAGCCGTTCGGGATCGGTGCGGTACTTCGACATCGTCGGCTCCGCCGCGAACGGTGCTCCATTGTGGACATACGCGGGCACGGCGGGCGACGCGAGGACGTCCCCCGCTTCCACCGAGTCCGGCACCGTGAGGACACCGGACTTCAGCAGCTCGCCGATCGTGGTGAACGAAGGCTTCTCGCCGGACACCGCCAGCGGCGGCAGTTCCGGCCGGATCTTCTCGAACCGCCGCCGGACTTCGAGAAAGGCCTCGCCCGCGTGCTCGTCCCGCGCCTGATACCGGGCGGGGGAAAGGTCGATCTCCTCGTCGAGCAGGTCGATGATCCGGACCGCGCCCGGCACCTCGGCGCCACGCAGATGGTCCCGCCACTGTTCCTCCACAGTGGACGGATCGGCCAGCAGGAGCAACCGGGACGGCGGCCGCTCCCCGGGTTCCGGCCGCCGCAGCAACCAGAGATCCGCGCCGCCGACCGTCACCACCGCGCGCAAAGCCCCGGCCCGCAACAGGTTCCCGCGGATCCGCCGCCCGGTCCGGCGGCCGGCGGCGGCGGGCGGCATGCGGATCGCGACCAGTCCGCCGGGTTTCACGTGCGCGAGACAGTGCTGCACCCAGGCCAGTTCCGGTTCGCCGCGCGGCGGCTGGCCGTACTCCCAGCGCGGGTCGCCGACGAGCTCGTCGTAACCCCATTCCCGTTCGTTGAACGGCGGATCGCAGACGACGGCGTCCGCGAGAAGCCCTTCGTAGGAGTCCATCGACAGGGCGTGTGCGCCGTACATCTCCATGTCCGCCCCGGCGAGCAGCAGCCGGTGCGCGGCGATGCACGAGGTCGCCGGGTCGTCGACCTGGCCGAGCAGCCGGGTGCCGCCGGAGGCGAGCAGCAGCGTCCCGAGCCCGCACGCGGGATCGAGGACGACACCGGGATCGGGACCGATGAGCCGGGACATCAGCGCGGCCACCGGTTCCGCGGTGACGGAAAGCTGACGGGAGTGCGCCTCGACGTAGCGATCGCAGAGGAACTCCAGAGCCTCGCGCGCGCCCTGTTCCCCGGCGAAGCGGTCCAGCAGTTCGAGCAGCTCGGCGTCGTCGTACCGGGGCGAGAACGTCCACTCCTGGACGCCTCGCCGCGAAAGGAAGGCGGCCACCCGGCCGACCCGGTCGGCCAGCGACAGGTCGTCGCCGAGGTTCCGCAGCCGCTGCCAGACCCGGTCCCCGAGCGATATTTCGACCGGTTTCCCGCGCTCACGCAGCCAGTTTTCGACGGCGACCAGGGAAAAGAGGGGGCTCGACGCCGTCCCGCCGACGGGTGGCGGAAAATCTCCGTACCGTCGACGCCAGTTGCTCACGGCGGCGCGGCCGACGCGGGCGAACCGCGCGATGTCCGCCGCGCCGACGGTGGCTTGCTCCTCCATCACGGCATCGTAACCGACAGCCGACCATTCCAGCCCTGTGTTTGTGAACTCAGTACACAACTGCTTTACTGGGATCCATGAGGTACACCCTTCGGTACGCCGCCGGCTCGGACATCGGGCAGCGTCGCCAGGTCAACCAGGACTCGGTCTACGCCAGCGCGAGGATGCTGGCGGTCGCCGACGGCATCGGCGGCCAGCCGCACGGCGAGGTCGCCAGCGCCGAGGCGGTGGGCGTCCTGTCCCGGCTCGACTCGGATCTCGGCGGGTTCGACCTCGCGGACGTCGACCTGTTCGAGGTGCTGAACGGTGGCCTGCGCGCCATCGACGACCGACTGGCCGCGACGGCCGAGGAGCAGCCCGAGACGCGGGGCATGGGCACCACCCTGACAGCCCTGCTGTTCGACGGCGCGCAGTTCACGGCCGTCCACATCGGCGACTCCAAGGGGTACCTCCTGCGCGACGGGACGCTTCAGCGCTTCACCCGTGACCACACCCTCGCTCAGGCCCTCGCCGACGACGGGCGCATCGACCCGTCGGAGGTCGAGGGACACCCCCGCGGCTCCCTGTTGATGAAGGCGCTGCTGAGCACCGGAAGCGGCGAAGCGGACATCTGGACCTTCGAGGCGGCCCCCGGGGACCGTCTTCTCCTGTGCTCGGACGGGTTAACGGCAACGGTTGTCGAAACCGTTATCAAGGACGTCCTCGGCGCCTTCCAAGATCCCGCCGAGACCGTCCCGAGGCTGATCGATCTGGCCAACGAGGGCGGCGGACCGGACAACATCACCTGCGTCGTCGCCGACGTCCTGCCTCCCGCGCGCGCCTGACGGCTTGCAGCCGGAAAGCCAGGTCAGACCCGCCTTCGAAGGGGCGAAAGGGCATCCGGTAAAGTTCCCCACGGAGGATTGGCCGAGCGGCCTAAGGCGCACGCTTGGAAAGCGTGTTGGGTTCACGCCCTCGCAGGTTCGAATCCTGTATCCTCCGCCCTCGGCAAGGCCCCGGACGTTCCGACGTCCGGGGCCTTGTTGATTACTTCGCAGGACCTTCACTTAACAGAGTCAGATGATCACGCTAAGTTTAGGTGTGGTCGTTCCAGCCCCCGACGTCCCAAGGAGTCCGCCAAAATGGCCGGAGTCGAAGAGATCCGCGCTGGTATCGCGCTCGCGAACGAGAAGGCATCCGCGAGCATCGCCGCTCTTCAGCAGGCAGCGCAGTCTCTCGAAGAAGCCCAGCTTTCCCTGTCGCAGGCCACTCAGGGCAGCACCCAGCACGAGGTGAGCCAGGCACACGGGCTTCTCGCCGAAGCCCTCCAGGGCATCACCGGGATGCAGAGCACCATCCAGGCCGGCATCTCGTCGGCCGAGTCGTACTCGACCCGCCTCTAGAACATGTACCTCGAAGAACTGCACCAGCTGCTGACGGCCGTCCAGACCGGGCTCGCCGACGGACGCGCCCACGCCGAGCGGGCCAGAAGCCTGCTCGAAGAGTCCCGGCGCGCCATCGTGGAACCGCAGGCCCAAGCCGTGCCCTGGGTGCCGCCGCAGCTGGCACAGGCCGACGAGGGAATGGAAAACCTCCTGACGCGCCTCTCCGCCGCTGACGACCTGGTCAGCGGCTACCAATCCCGCCTCTGAGATCGGCGAGCCGGTATGGGCAGCAAAGCGAGTGAACAGCGCAATCGCGTCGCCACGGCGCTGGAGCGGGTCCGCCACCAGATCGGGCTCGTCCTCGGCGCCGCCGCCGGCGCCCGCCAAGCCGCCGAAGCGGAACTGGCCAAACTGGAACTCGAACAGCGCATAGTCCGGGTGGGGATGAACAACTCCACCTCGGAGCAGTACGCCGAATGGTCGCGGCATCCCGCCGCGAACGAGGTGTTCGGCCAGCTCCGCAGCACCCGCGGCCAGTTCTATTCGGACTGGGAAGCGGGCCCGAACGCGCTGCGCGAGCTCGTCGCGCGCAACGCTCCGGGTCCCGCCGGCCAGCAGCCGGGCAACTGGCTCGGCCGGGTCGGCGGCGACCCCGGCATCACCGCGCCGGGGCTGTGGCGCATCGGGTCGGCGACAGTGCCGGGCCAGGACGTCCAGCGCACGTTCGACGTCGCGACGCCCCTGCTCGACGAGTCGCATCTGTCCATCAAGTCGGCGCCGAAGACGCGGGCGACCGTCGACGGCATCGTGCAGAACCTGCTGATGCGGATCCTGAGCACGTTCGAGCCCGGCGCGGTGCGCGTCCATCTGTGGGACGTCGGGCAGCTGACCGCGATCCTGCCCGACCTCTATCCGCTGAGCCGCACGAGCGCGCTCACCCTGTACGACCCGGGGCGGCTCGAAGACCTCCTCGACGAACTGGCCGGGCACATCCGCCGCATCCACGCGACCGGGATGCAGGCGGGGCACACGTCGCTGAGGGAGATCCGGCAGGCGACCGGTCAGCGCGTCGAACCGTTCCGCGTCGCGGTGCTCTACGGCAACGGGGAGACCCTCGAACCGGAACGGGCCCGCGAGCTGAAACGGGTCGCCACCGGCGCGCTGGCGGCCGGGATCTGCCTGATCCTGATCGACGTGCCCACCATGCTGTCGACGTCGGTCGAATCGCTGAGCCTGCACGACGACAGGCACGCCGTCAGCAGCATGACCGGTCCGGACCTGATCGTCGACCTCGATCCGCCGATGCCGTCCGGACAGGTCACCCGGGCCGCCGGGCGGATCGCCGAGGCGCTGATCGCCAAACAGGGCGGGCCCCGCGCGTTCGCCGACCTCCTGCCCACCGAACTGGGCAAGGAGAGCTCGGCGCGGGAGCTGCGGGCGCCGGTCGGGTTCTTCGAGGGCGAGGCGGTGGAGGTCGTCATCGGCGACGCCAGCCCGCACGTGCTCATCGGCGGGCCGAGCGGTTCGGGCAAGACGAACTTCCTGTACTCGCTGCTCGGCAGCTTCGCGGCGCGGTACTCGCCGGACGAGCTCGCGCTGTACCTGCTGGACTTCAAGGAAGGCGTGTCGTTCGCGGGCCTCGCGCCGGGGCGCCGGGACTCCAGCTGGCTGCCGCACGCCAAGCTCATCGGGGTCAACGTCAACACCGACCGCGAGTTCGGCCTGGCGCTGCTGCGGTACCTCGCCGACGAGCTGCGGCGCCGGTCCGCCGCGGCGAAACTGCACGAGGTCACCAACCTCGCGGACCTGCGCGAACAGGATCCCGGCGGGCACTGGCCGCGGATCGTCGCGGTGATCGACGAATTCCAGTACCTGTTCGCCGGGCGCGACGGCGTCACGTCGACGGCGACGCAGCTGCTGGAGGACATCGCGCGGCGAGGCCGGTCTCAGGGCATCCACCTGGTGCTGGCGAGCCAGGACGTCGCCGGGATCGAGGCGTTCTGGGGCAAGCCCGCGGTGTTCGAGCAGTGCACGTTGCGGATCGCGATGCCGAAGGCGCGGCGCGTGCTGTCCGAGACCAACAACGCGGCCGTCTCGGCACCGAAGTGGCACGCGGTGATCAACCACGATTCCGGGGTGGCGCACGGGAACCAGCTGGCCCATGTGCCGGACGCGAGCAGCAAGGACGTCTTCAACAAGCTGCAGCACCGATTGTGGGAGCGGTACTCGGAGTCGTTCAAGCGGCCACGGCTGTTCGACGGCGCGCATTCCCCGGTGCTGGAACAGTTCCCGGCGTTCACCGACCTGAAGCTGACGAGTAAGCCTCGCGCGCTGCTCGGTCAGTCCATCGACGTCGACGAGGCCGCCTGCGGGGTCGACCTGCCGAAGGCGCCGGGCCGGAACATCGCCGTGCTCGGCGCGGCCACGGCGGAGGCACTGTCCATCATGGACTCGGCCGCGCGGTCTCTGGCGAAACAGCACGCTGAAGGGGCCGTGGAGTTCGTGCTGTCGTGCCCCATCGAGGCGTCGATCCCGGCGGTGCAGGAACTGGCCGAGCGACTGCGGGCGGAGGGACACCACGCGGAACTGGTCGACGATTTGCCGGGCCGGGTAATCGATATCGCGGAGAAGCTGTCCTCTTTGGACAGAGCGCATGTGCTGCTGCTGTACGGCGTCGACGCTTCGATCCCCGCGCTGGAGGCCAAGGCGCCCGGACAACTCAAGAGCGGTTTGGATCAGCTGCGCGTGCTGCTGAAGCAGGGGCCGGCGCACGGCGTCCACACCGTCGGCTGGTGGCGCAGCATCGCGCGACTGAAGGACACGCTCGGTTTCGCGGGCACCGACGACATCGGGAGCTGGGCGGCCTTGGACGTCCAGGGCAACGAACTTTCGCCGTTCGCCGCCGGGCAGGTCGTGCACTGGTCACCGCGGCCTGGCCGCGCGCTGTTCTTCGACCGCACGACCCACGGCGCCCCCGAGGTGATCATCCCGTTCCAGCGTCCGGAAGGGCTTCTCGATGGATGACGGCATCACCGCGGCCATGCGGTACAAGGAGATCGTCGGCCTCGCGCGCGCCTCGGCGGAAAACCTGCGGAGCTGGGAGGTCGCGCGCGCGGACGAACTGGAGGCCCGGCTCGCCGAGGCGCACCAGTCCGTCGCGGACGCGGCCGAGCGTGAGCAGCGCGCCGTCGACAGGGCTTCCCGCTGGTGGAAGATGGCTCAGCACAACGTCGAAGGCCTCACCTGGCTGCCGGAGGACGAAGAACCGCAGCCGGTGCCGACAGCGCGGGCCGGGTACCTGGAGAAGTACCTGGAAGAGGTCAAGCCGAGCTACCAGGAGCTCGTGCAGGCCGTCCTCGCCCTGGGATGGCGCGCGAAACGCTCCTAACCCTGATGCATTTCGTCCTCTGGATGCGGTACTTGCGCGTGCAACTACCGCATCCAGAGGACTAATCGCGGGGGTTACGGCTTCGGCAGGTACGGGCCGAGCACCTTCTCCAGGTAGTCCGCCAGGTCGTAGAACGCGTCCTGGACCGGGTTGCCCGCGCTCGGCCGGAACCGCAGCAGCTGCGGGTCGTGGTCACTCGCCTGCTTCGCGAACTCGGCGTTCAGGTGGACGACGTCGTAGTCGACCCCGCGCGGCGCCTTCGACGCCAGGATGTGGTCCAGCACCTGCGACTGGCCCTCGAAAACGTAGCTGTACCGCTCGTTCTCGGGCAGCGACGCGATGAGGTCCTTCAGCGCGCCACCGGCGGTCAGCGTCTTCACGGCGGGCGAGAACGGGTAGTCGTTCAGGTCACCGGCGACGACGATGTTCGCGTTCTTGTCCGACGCGAGCAGCTTGTCGATGAAGCCGCGCAGCACGGTCGCCTGCTTGGCCCGCTGCACCTCGGAACTCCGGACCGGCGGCTGGTTGCGGCCGTGGGTCGGCTGGTCGCCGCCCTTGGAGTTGAAGTGGTTCGCGACGACGAACACGGTGCGGCCCTGGAAGACGAACTCGCCGACCAGCGGCTTCCGGCTGGCCTCCCACGCCTCGTTCAGCGGGTCGACCCGGCCGGGTGAGACGGTCAGGTGGGTCTTGCCGCGTTCCTTGACCACGTCGACCGGAGTGGTCGCGTCGCCGCCCTTGCGGTCCACAAAGGATACTCGGGCCGGGTTGAACAGGAAGCCGACGCGGATGTTGCCGCCCGGCTGGCCGCCGTCCTTGCCGTTCTCCGGGTCGATCTGACGCCACTCGTAGCGCGGGCCACCGGCGGCGACGATCGCGTCGGTGAACTTCCGCAGCGTCTGGTCCGCGGCGACGGTGCCGTCGTTCGTCGGGCCGTTGTTGTCCTGGATCTCTTCCAGGTTAAGGATGTCCGGCTTCGCCAGGTTGGTGGCGATGGCCTTCGCCAGCTCGCCGAACTTCTCGTCACTGTCCAAAGCGGACAGGTTCTCGACGTTGTAGGTGGCGACGGAAAGCTCACCGCTGCGCTGCGCGCGGGTGCTCTCGCGCTGCAGGCCGTTGTCCTTGGCGGCGCCCAGCTTCGTCGCGAACAGCGTGTAGCCGCCGAAGTTGCTGTACTCGACCGGGCCGGAGGTCTCGCCGGTGAGCACGTCGCCGGTGTTGACCTTCGGGAACGGCTGCTCGGCGAACGGGATCAGCGACGCGACCTTGAGCACGCCGGTGTTGAGCCGGTCGTAGTCCAGGTACACCGCGCCGCCGCGGACACTCGGGTTCTGCTTCGGCTTGGTGGTCACATAGAGCTCGTTGAACGACGACGTCGGGCCGACGACGCGCGCGTCGGAGACGCTGACCAGCTCGCTTTCGTGCGACTCCCAGAAGTCCAGCGAGTACTTCGCGGGCTCCAGCGGCAGCGGCTCGATGCTGCCGCCCGGCGCGGGGGCGACGGCGTCCGGGACCGAGTCCGGCGTGACGACGGTCGCGGCGGGCAGCGCGTTCCCGCTCGAATCGACCGTCCACTGCGCACTCGTCAGCTCGGTGAGCGACTGGTACGGCGAGGTCGCGGGCGCGTCCGGGTAGAACTCGCGGACGGTGCCGGTGGCGGTCACCGCGTCGCCGACGGCCACGGCGGGCGTGGTCGAGCCGGTGAAGACGAACAGGCCCTCGCTGGTGCGCGGGTCGGCGTCGGGAGCGGTGTCGGTGATCCAGAACCCGCGGGCCGAGCCGAAGCTCCGGATCGCGGTCACGACGCCGGTGACCCCGGCGACCTTCCGGTCCTTGAACGGCGAGATCCGGGTGGTGCCCTGGATGTCGTGGATCTTGGCGTTCACCGCGGGCGGGCCGGTCTCGCCCGGCGTCTCGCCCTTGCCGTTCGTCGGCGTGGGCGCGCCGGAGGTGAAGTCGGCGGCGTTGTCGTCGGTGTCCGCGAGCGCCGTCCCCCTGGCGACGGACGCGGTGTTGGACGGCGCGGGCGCCGCGCTCCCCTCCCGGATGACGGCGGCCGGGCCGAAGCCGACCAGGTCCTTGATCCGGGTGTCGGCGGCGCAGTCGGCGGCGGTCTTGCAGTTCAGCGCCGTGGTGCCCTGGACGAGCGCGATGGTGCCGGCGGTCGCGGACAGGGCCAGCGAACCGGTGGCGTCCGGTGCCGGGAGCGCGACGGTGCCACCCGCGCCCTTCGCCTGCGCGATGAGGTACCGCGCGCCCGGCGCGACACTGCCGGTCAGCGGCGTGACCTGCCAGCTGTTCCCCGACGCGGGCGCGTACTGGACGCTGAAGCCGTCGAGGCTCACGGCGGCCGCCCCGCGGTTGGCGAGTTCGACGAAGTCGTTGGTCAGCGTCGCGCCCGAGTTCCCGCCACCGCCGTAGACCTCGGCGATCACGGCGTCGGCGCTGGGCGCGGCGAGCGCGGCCGGAGCGGCCGTGCCGCTCACGACCAGCCCGGAGGCGACGGCCACGGTCAGGGCCCTTCTCCGGGCAGCACGTCGGGATGTGGTCACGCTGAGTCCCCTCTTCGCAAGATCGGTCGAGGAATACTCCCCCGAACAAGTGAAATGAGGAAGACGACAAGACAACGATTCGTCACCGCTAGCCCGTTCGGCCGCTGGTTCCGCCGTGTTCTCCCGTGAGACGATCAAGATCCGCCGCCTGCGAAGCACCAGGAGGCGTCTTCATGCGCGGACTTCTTTGCGCGCTCGTCATGGCAGGTCTCGTGATCCCGGTTCCCCAGGCGGCCGCCAAGCCGCCCGAAAAGGCCGCTTTCGAGGTGATGACCCCGGCGAGCGCGGTCGCGTCCCGTACCGACCGGCGGCCGAACGCGGGCGGGATCTTCGACCCGGTGGCGCGCAAGACCTTCATCTCGTGGTCCGGCAAGGCCGCGGACACCTACGTCCAGGCCTACGACCACCGGACCGGCGCCTGGACAGCGCCGAAGAAGATCGCCGGCGGCGAGTCCGATCCGCACAACTACCCGACGATGCTGCTGGCGGGAGACGGTCACCTGCTGATCTTCCGCGGCATGCACAACACGCGGACCGTGATCAGCCGCGCGCCGCTGGCCCATTCCCTCGACGGCACCTGGACCGACACCGAGGTCCCCGAAGGCGACTCGGCGAGCTACCCGATGCCGGTCAAGACCGCCGACGGCACGCTGTTCATGTTCTACCGCGAGACCACGAACGAACTCGATCCTTCAGCCGCGCCCGACTTCCGTCCGATGAAGTACATCGTCTCCCGCGACAACGGGAGGACGTGGAAGAACTCCGTGCAGCTGACCGGGAAGCGGTGGGCGTTCGGCTCGCTGGGCCGGGCCGACCACATGGACGAGATCTACGTCGGGCAGCTGCGCTACCTGCCGTCGTCAGGGCGGATCCAGTTCGTCTACACGCTCGCGGGCGGCGGACCGGAGCAGCACAAGCACGACGTCTACCACCGCAACGTCTACTACCTGTCGTTCGACGTCCGCACGCTGCGCTTCTTCTCCGCCGCCGGGCGCGACCTCGGCACGCAGGTCGACGACGCCGAGCAGGAGCGGTACCTCAAGGTCGTCGAAACCCCGCTCGAACTCCCCGGCGGGCTCAAGTCGCCGGACTACATCCTGCAGACCGGCACCCAGCGCGACGGCAAGCCGTTCGTCACCTGGTTCCAGTTCGACGCCGCCGGCTCGCCGCGCGATTTCGCGGGCGCGTGGAACGGCCGGAACTGGGAAGTGCGCGAAGTCGCGAACGGGCTCCGAATGCGCGAGATCGAACAACTCAATGGCGGCACTTGGCGCGTTTACGGAACGCGGGACGGACAGCCGGGCATCGAGACGTTCCTGCTCGAGAACGGGCGCGTCTGGAAGCCGGAAACCTTGATCACCACACCGAAACCGGTCCAGCGCGTCGAAGTGATCGCCGGTTTCCGGGACCCCGCCCGGATTCTGGCGACCGGCGCGTCCAGTGCGCGTGACGTCTCCGTGGCCGACGGTGACATTTATGTCGCGGGAGCGCCACGCAAATAGCCCATTGGTGTTCCCCTGCCTTAAATGAACCTCAAGTCCGGGTTCAACCAGGCATTTCCGGAGTTACCTTTGGCGACGTGAGCGAGGACACAATCCTCCCTCACGTCGCCGGAGGAGGTGTCCGATGGGCTGGCTCATCGCTGGTACGGCACTGGTTCTGCTGCTGGGTATCGCGCTGGCCGTCGACCTGCGCGATCGCGGGCGCGGCAGGCGTCCGGTGGCCCACTTCGGCGGCGCGCGGCTCGACGCCGTGCTGCGGGAAGCCGATCTGCGCGAACGGCATCTGACTTCCTGACGCTCACCGGGGAGGGTGAGCGGGGGGAACTGGGGGCGCACCGCCGGTGCACGGGACCCGTCGGGGGAGGACGGAGCCCGTACACCGGCGGTGTGTCATTTCCGCCCGGCCCCACTCGCGTGATCAGACCCGGAACTCGCGTGCTTGAAGCCGTAACTCACGTGATCAGAGCCGTAACTCGCGTGTTTGGAGCCGTAACTCACGAGATCCGTCTCCAAGCACGCGAGTCACGTGCCCAAGCACGCGAGTCACGGCTCCGAGCACGTGAGTCACGTGTCCGAACACGCGAGGCCCGCGCCACCGCCGCGTCAGCGCTCCAGTTCCTGCCGTGACTTGACCTTCCCGATGAGCGACTTCGCCCCGGCGACCGCCGCCTTGCCCGCGCCCTTCGCGCTCGCGGCCAGGAACGTCGTCCAGTCGAAGTAGTCGCGCCACAGCACGATCCGGCCGTCGCGCACTTCGAAAGTGCCGCACACCCAGAACTCCGCCTCCCACGCACCACGGCGGAGGACGTCGGTGCGCTCGGTGAGCACGATCGGGCCGTCGGCGGCGATGTGGTGGGTGCGCGCCTCGAACCCGCTGCCGTAGCGGGCCATCGTGCGCAACTGCTTCTCCACCGCCGAAAGGCCGCGGGCCGCGGGAAGCGGGACGTTCTGATAGACGATGTCGATCGCCACGAAGCTCAGCGCGCTGTCGATGTCGAGCTCTTCGAGGGCCTGAAGGAAACCGGTCACCACTGTCTTCGGATCCGTCATGCCGACCAAGGCTAATCCGGTTTTGAACCGCCGGAAGGTCACAGCCGTATCACAGAACGGAGGGGCCGGTTTCCCCTGACTACGGAGGTATCGATGCGACGGCGACTGCCGATGGCACTGTTCGCGCTGGTCGTCTGGGTGCTCGCGGGCTGCTCGACGGCCACGGGCGCGGCACCGGCGGCGAGCACTCCCGGCGCCAACCAGGCCGACGTGACCTTCTCCCAGCAGATGGTCCCGCACCACCAGCAGTCGATCCAGGTGGCGAACCTGGCTTCGGAACGGTCGGCTTCCGAATACGTGAAAGCCACCGCGGCCAAGATCGTCAAGGCCGAGTCGGCCGAGGTCCAGACGATGACCGGCTGGCTGCAAGCGTGGAACGCCGCCGTGCTCCCCGCGGCGGGGCACGCGGGCCACGCGATGCCGGGGATGATCACCGAGGGACAGGTCGCCTCGCTGCAGAACCTGACCGGCGCGGAGTTCGACAAGACGTGGCTCCCGCTGATGGCCGAACACCTGCGCAACGGCGTCACGATGGCCAAGACCGTGCTGTCTTCGGGCGAGCACGCCGAGACCAAGGCGCTGGCACAGGAGATCGTGGAGAACCAGACGGCGGCGATCGACGAGATCACCGCGCAGCTTCCTTGACCCCCTGAAGGCCCCGAAAGGCCGTCCGCTATTGTTCTCGGCGGTGGCGTGTCCGAGCGGCCGAAGGAGCACGACTCGAAATCGTGTGACGGCTAATAACCGTCCGTGGGTTCAAATCCCACCGCCACCGCAAGCGAAGGGCCCGGTCTCCACGGAGACCGGGCCCTTCCGCGTGAGGGCTACTTGTTGAACTTGTCCTTGAGGTCCTGCACGCCGCCTTCCGCACGGTCGCGCAGGTCGTGCCCGGTCTCCTTGACCTGACCTTCGGTCTGGTCCGCCCGGCCGGAGTTCGCGAGGTCCTGATTGCCGGTCTTCTCGCCGAGCTTCTCCTTGGCGGCGCCGATGGCCTGCTCGGCCTTGTCCTTCGCCTTGTCGAAAACGCTCATGGCGGGTGTTCCTCCTTCGACCGCGGCCACCGTTTGCGGCCGCTTGTCCAGAGGGTTACCCGGGAAACCGGGGCCGACACATCTGTCACCCGGTGCGGTTACCCCGCTGCCCGTGGAAGAAGTCTTCGAGCAGGGCCGCGCATTCGGGCTCGAGCACGCCGCCGACGACTTCCGCGCGATGACCGATCCGCCGGTCGCGGACGACGTCCCACAGCGATCCCACGGCCCCCGTCTTGGGCTCCCAGGCGCCGAAGACGAGCTTCGCGACCCGGGCCATCACGAGCGCGCCGGCGCACATCGTGCACGGCTCCAGCGTGACGGCGAGCGTGCAGCCTTCGAGCCGCCAGCCGTCACCGTAGATCTCGGACGCGGCGCGCAGCGCGAGGATCTCCGCGTGCGCCGTCGGGTCGCCGAGTTCTTCGCGGGCGTTGCGCGCGGAGGCCAGCGGGGTCCCGTCGGGTGACAGGACGACGGCCCCGATCGGCACGTCGTCGCCCGCACCTCGCGCCGCGGCGATCGCCGCCCGGACGGCGGCGATGTCGGCGGCGGAGGCGGCGGGGCTCAGATCTCGTCCAGGATCTTGGCGAACTCGGCGGCGAACCCGCACCGCTGCGCGACCATCTGGAGTTGTTCGTCCGGGTACAGCTCGACCTCGCCGACGATCACCTGGAGTTCGGCCCCCGGCAGTCCGAGATCGGACAGGATCTCCAGATCGCCTTCCGGCCAGACCGCGTCGTCGTCCTCGTCCGGAGGGTCGACTCTCAGCACGTCGAGCACGTCGGCGGCGATGTCGTAGTCGAGCGCCGCCGCGGCGTCGGACAGCAGCAGCGACGGCCCTCTGGGACTCGGCCGGACGATCACGAAGAACTCGTCGTCGATCGCCAGCAGGCCGAACGCGGCACCGGTCGAACGCAGTTTTCCCAGCTCGGTGATCGCAGCGTCGAGCTCGGCGAGTGCCCCTTGATCCAGGGAACTGCACCGCCACCGACCGTCCTCCCGCACCACGGCCACCGCGAACCCCGTGATCGGCTCTTGCACCGCCATGCGCACACCGTATTCCGCCCGCATTCGGAACGCACGCACGGTGCGCCTGAAGCGCCGCATGCGCCACTATCGAGACATGACCGGACCGACCGACCTGCCCACACTCCCCGATGCGCGCTTCGCCGGATTGCTGGACGAGGCCCGCGCTCTTCAAACGAAAACCGTGGAACTCCGCCGGGAGATCCACCGGAATCCGGAGATCGGCCTCCACTTGCCGAAGACCCAGGCCTCGATCAAAGCGGCCATCGACGACCTGCCGCTGGAGATCGTCGAGGGCAAATCGACCACTTCGCTGACGGCCGTCCTGCGCGGCGGGAAGCCCGGCCCGGCGATCCTGCTCCGGGGCGACATGGACGCGTTGCCGCTGCACGAGGACACCGGTCTCGACTTCACCTCCGAAGACGACGACGCGATGCACGCCTGCGGGCACGACACCCACGTCGCCATGCTGGCGTCGGCCGCGCGGCTGCTCAGCGAGCACGTCGACGAGCTGGCCGGGTCGGTGGTGTTCATGTTCCAGCCCGGCGAGGAAGGCGAGCACGGCGCTCGTCACATGATCCACGAAGGCGTGCTCGACGCCGCGGGGGAACGCGTCGAGAAAGCGTTCGGCCTGCACATCTTCACCTCGGCCGCGTCCGGCGTCGTGCAGACGCGACCGGGCCCGATCATGGCGTCGGCGAACAGCTTCCACGTCACCGTCACCGGCCGGGGCGGGCACGGCTCGGCGCCACATCAGGCGATCGACCCGGTGCCGGCGGCCGCCGCGATGGTGAGCGCCCTGCAGACGATGGTGACCCGCAAGGTGAGCGTGTTCGAGCCCGCGGTGGTCTCGGTCACCCGCATCGAGACCGGGACCACGACGAACATCATCCCGGAGACGGCGTTCCTGGAGGGCACGATCCGCACGCTCTCCGAGCGGACACAGGCGTTCGTACGCGAGGAGCTGCCGAGAGTGTGCGAGGCGGTCGGCGCGGCGCACGGCGTCCGCGTGAGCGCCGAAGTCCTCCCCGGTTACCCGGTCACGGTGAACGATCCGAAGGTGGCGGGGCGGGTGCTGGAGCTGGCGGCGGAGGTCCTCGGCGCGGGCAACTCCGAGCTCATGGAGAACCCGGTGATGGGCGCGGAGGACTTTTCCTATGTCCTGCAACGCGTTCCGGGCGCCTTCGCCTTCCTCGGCGCCTGCCCGCCCGACGCGGACCCGGCCACGGTCGAGGCGAACCACTCGAACCGCGTGATCTTCGAGGAGGACGCCATGGCCAACGGCGTCGCGATGTACGCCGCCTTCGCCCTGGACGCGCTGCGGTAGCTATTACACAACACTGTTGATTTAATGGGTGTCATGAGCGATGACACCCTGGCCGTCCTGGCCGCGCAGGAGGAGCGCCTGGTCTTCCACCGGTTCGACAACGAGACCGCGCTGGAACTGGGCGCCCACCTGCTCGCGGCGGCGCGGGACCGCGCCCTTCCGGTGACGGTCTCCGTGCGCCGCGGCGGCCAGCGGCTGTTCCACGCGGCGTTGCCGGGCACCTCGGCCGACAACGACGCGTGGATCGACCGCAAGAGCCGCGTCGTCGACCGCTACGGGCACAGCTCGTTCCTCGTCGGCGAACGGTTCCGCGCGAAGGGCACGACGTTCGAGGACGGCTCACGCCTCGATCCGGACCTGTACGCCGCGCACGGCGGCGTGTTCCCGGTGATCGTCGACGGCGTGGGTCCGGTCGGCACCGTCGGCGTCTCGGGACTGCCCCAGGCCGACGATCACGCGTTCGTCGTCGAGCAGCTGGAAATCTTCCTCGCCACACTGTCCTAAGTAGACTATCCACGGAGTTGTCCACAGGTTGTTCACGTGTGGACAACTCCGTGCGCGAGTCACGTCGTACTTCGGCTGAGGCGCGGGGAACGCGGGAAAGTCGCCGGGGATCCTCGGAAACCGGCGTCTGCCCTGGAAAAGACTTCTGACCGTGTGCACGCCCGCCGGGAACGGGCGTACACACGGCGACAGGTCAGAGGTCGTGGCCATCGATGATCGCGGCTTGGCCCGGATGGGCGCCTCGGGGCGCGCCGTGCGGCGCGGCGGGCGGCTGCTCACCGGCGAGGCCGGCGGGACCATGAACGCGAAGGGATCGATGTCTGGCCGGTGCTCCTGTCTCCGGTCGAACCTCGCGACCGGACGGAACCGGGGGAAATTTCCCTCGATGACTTCGACTGTACGCCGGATCGTGCCGCTTCGGTGAATTGCTTCCGCCCCGCCGACGTGGGACGCTGGAAGCAGACCACGGAGCGTCCGTGGCGTGTTGTGGTACCAGTGCCCTTCTCGGCCGGACCGGACTTCTTCGGTGTTCTGAAACCGTTACTGGATTGCCCACTTTCACGAACCAGAACGGTGTGATCTCCCATGGCCTCCACCCAGACGAGGCAGGGCAGCGACTTCGCCGAACTGTCCCATTTGGTCAAAGACGCCGGCCTGCTCGAACGGCGGCGCGTGTACTACGCGGTGAAGATCTCCTTGAACCTGCTCGCTTTCGCGGGTGGCTGGGTCGCTTTCGCGCACCTCGGCGACTCTTGGTGGCAGCTGTTCCTCGCCGCCTTCTTCGCGATGATGTTCACACAGCTGTCCTTCATCGGCCACGACGCGGGACACAAGCAGATCTTCCGTGGCCGCAAGGCGAACGACGTCACCGGTTTCGTCCACGGTGGGCTGACCGGCCTCAGCTACGGTTGGTGGATCGGCACGCACAACCGGCATCACGCGAACCCCAACCACGAGGACGAGGATCCGGACGTCAATCTCGCCGCCCTGATCTTCACCAAGGCCCAGGGCACCGAACGCCGCGGTTTCCTGCGCTGGATGGCGAAGTACCAGGCGTTCCTGTTCTTCCCGTTGCTCCTGCTGGAAGGGCTGAACCTGCACGTGTCGAGCGCGACGGCGATCTTCCAGCGCGGCTTCAAACGGCGGAAACTCGAATCGGCGCTGATGCTCGCCCACCTCGCGGCGTACCTGACGGCGGTATTCGTGGTCCTTTCCCCCGGCGTCGGCTTCGTCTTCATCGCCGTGCACCAGTGCCTGTGGGGCGTGTACATGGGCTGCTCGTTCGCCCCGAACCACAAGGGCATGCCGACGCTGTCGGCCGGGCACAAGCTCGACTTCCTGCGCAAGCAGGTCCTCACCTCGCGCAACGTGCGCGGCGGCCCGGTCGTGGACTTCGCGCTCGGCGGCCTCAACTACCAGATCGAGCACCATCTGTTCCCGAACATGGCGCGGCCGAACCTCAAGCACGCGCAGGTGATCGTCCGCGAGTTCTGCGCGAAGCACGGCATCGACTACGCGCAGTGCGGCTGGGCGGCGTCCTACGGCTACGTGCTCCGGCATCTGCACGAAGTCGGAGCGCCGTTGCGTGGTCAACCCGTGGCGGCACGATGACCACCATCCGCTCCCTCCGCGACGTGGCCGAGCCCGTCGAAGGCGACCGATGCCCGAGCTGCCCGCATCCCCTGTCCTTGCACGACGCGATCGCCCGGCGCTTCTGCGTCGCGACCGCGGCAGGCGGGTTCAGCCGCGGCTGCACCTGCGCCGAGGAAACCGAAACAACCGAATAGAGGATCACCATGAACGCCGACACCGTCCCCGTCTCCCGGTACGAGATCCGGGTCGACACCGTGAAGAAGATCGTCACCGAGCACACCGACCTCGGCAACGAGGCGGCGTTCGCCTTGGCCGTGCGCATGGTGCGGGCGCTCGACACCGTCCCGGAGCACGTCCGCTGACAGTGTGGCCGGGGTTACTCGCGCGTTAACAAGGCGTCAGCGACGTCGCGGAACGCGTCAGGGAGGCGTTGGCGAAGCGGCCGGGCCGGGGCGATCGGAGTTGTGCTGGGCGAGCACTGACCGATCGACGCGGAGGTAACCGTGACGCTCAGCGAGCTCCTGCCCAGCCTCGGTTGCGAGGCCGCCGACCACCTCGAACCCGGGGTCTGGCCGCGGAGCACCCGGCTCGGGCCCGGCGGGGAACTGCTGTTCGCCGGCGCGCCGGTCTCGCACCTCGCCGCGAGGTTCGGGACACCGGCGTACCTGCTCGACGAGGACGAGGTCCGGCAGAACGCCCGCGCGTACCGCCGGGCACTTCCGGACGCCGAGGTGGCGTACGCGAGCAAGGCGCTGTGCACCCGCGCGGTCCTGCGCTGGGTCGCCGAGGAAGGGCTTTCCCTCGACACTTGTTCGGCGGGCGAGATCGCGGTGGCGCGGTCGGTCGGCTTCCCCGCCGAGCGGATCCTGCTGCACGGCAACGCGAAGACCCCCGAAGACCTCAAGGCCGCGCTGTCCTATGGCGTCCGACGGATCGTGGTGGACTCGCTCGACGAGATCGAACAGCTCGGCGCGCTGGCCACCGGCGCGCAACAGGTGCTGATCCGCGTGACCCCGGACGTCTCGGCAGGCACGCACGCGGCGATCACCACCGGCACCGAAGGGCAGAAGTTCGGGTTCTCACTGCGCGAGGAGGTCCGCGACAACCTCGCCCGGGCCGTCTCGGCCGTACTCGCGCAGCCGGGGCTCCGCCTGGCCGGGCTGCACTGCCACATCGGCTCGCAGGTGTCCCGTGTGGACTTCTACGAACTGGCCGCCCGCAAGATGATCGGGGTGCTCGTCGCACTCCGCGAGAGTCACGGTGTCACGTTGCGGGAACTCGACCTCGGCGGCGGGCACGCCGTCCGCTACCTGCCCGGCGACCCGGGTTTCGACATCGACGGTTATGTCCGACGCCTGCGGGTCGCGCTCGCCTACGAATGCGCGTCGCACGGCTTCCCACAGCCGAAGCTGACGATCGAACCCGGCCGCGCGATCGTCGGCCCGGCGGGGATCACCGTGTACCGGGTCTGCGCGGTGAAACGCGGTTCGCGCACGTTCGTCGCCGTCGACGGCGGGATGAGCGACAACGCGCGGCCCGCGCTCTACGGGGCGGCCTACACCGCGCGCCTGATCGGCAGGCGCAGCCGCGCCGCCCGGCGGCCGATGACGGTGGTCGGACGGCACTGCGAATCGGGCGACGTCCTCGCCGACGGACTCGCGCTCCCCGACGACGTCCACCCCGGCGATCTGCTCGCCGTCCCGTGCACCGGGGCATACCACCACTCGCTCGCGTCGAATTACAACCTCGTCGGCAGGCCGCCGGTCGTCGGTGTTTCCCGGGGCACCGCGACGCTGCTCGTCCGCCGCGAAACCGAGGAAGACCTGCTGAAACGCGATCTCGGCTGACCCCTCTTCCGAAAAGCTCGGCACTCTCCCTGTCGAACGACCGATTCCTTCGCGCGACGGCGCCGGGAAAGAGAATCGCGACAAACAACTTAACGGCGGTAGCATTCTGGACATTGATCGATACGCTGCGCGACAAGAATCGCATGCCGAAACAAAGGGAGGGACGGCATGGGTGACGAACCACGCGCGCAGATGGAGCAGCGCACACCTAGAGGTTTGGACAATACCGATCGCACTCTGATCGCTCTACTGCAAGTCGACGGGCGGGCCTCGTTCACGGCACTGGCCAAGGCCGTCGGCTTGTCGGAGGGTGCGGTGCGGCAGCGCGTCCAGCGGCTGCTGCGGGACGAGACGATGCAGATCGTCGCGGTCACGGATCCGGCGAACGTCGGACTCGGTCGTCAGGCGATGGTCGGGATCAGAGTCCAAGGCGATCCGCGAGCGGTCTCCGACCAGCTCTCCGGATTGCCGGACGTCCATTACGTCGTGCTCACTGCGGGAGGCTACGACCTGCTCGCCGAGGTGGCCTGCCGGGACGACGAGCACCTCTTGAGTGTGCTGAACGACGACATCCGGCCCATCCCGGGAGTCGTCAGCACCGAAACGCTCGTCTACTTGAAACTCGCAAAACAGACATACGCCTGGGGCAATCTGACCCGATGACATCCAGTCCCGTGCCATGAAAGGTCCCTTCCTTGCGAATTTCGCAAGGAAGGGACCTTTCATGGCGTTCGCGGGAGGGTCAGACGCACCGCAGATACACGTCGGGAGTCCGCCGCCCGGAATCAAGACCGCGGAGGACTTTCGGCAGCCGCCCGCTGTAGAGGACCCCGAGCCGCTGCGTCGCCCTCGTCAGCGCGACGTACAGCTCCGCCTCACCGCTCGGACCGTCGGCGAGGATCCGCTCCGGCTCCACCACCAGCACGGCGTCGTACTCCAGCCCCTTGGCCGCGGACGGCGCGATCGCGCCCGGCACCCCGGGCGGCCCGATGACGACCGACGTGCCCTCACGCCCCGATTCCGCACGGACGAATTCCGCGACGGCGTCTTCCATGTCCACTTCGGACAGTCGGCGGGCCCACGGCCGCACGCCGCACGCCCGCACCGATTCCGGCGGTACGACGTCCGGGGCGAAACTCGCCAGCACCGAAGCCGCCACCGCCATGATCTCCGACGGTGTCCGGTAGTTGACGGTCAGCTTCCGGTACACCCAGCGATCGGCGACGTACCGGGAAAGCATCGCGTCCCAAGACCGCGCACCCGAGGGTGACCGGCGCTGCGCGAGATCCCCGACCACGGTGAAGGACCGGCCGGGGCAGCGCCGCATCAGCACCCGCCAGTCCATTTCGGACAGTTCCTGCGCCTCGTCGACCACCACGTGGCCGTAGGTCCATTCCCGGTCGGCGGCGGCGCGTTCGGCCAGATCCCGTTCGTCGCGTTCGGCGAACCGGTCCGCCAGTTCCTCGGCCATCAGCACGTCCGTCGGCCGCAGCGCGAACTCGTAGTCGTCGTGGTCGTCCTCCACCTCGACGATTTCCAGCACCCGCTCGGCGTACTCCTTCCTGGCCAGCCGCCGCCGCTCCGCCTCCCGGCGCTCGGCGGTGCGGTCGTGTCCGAGCAGTTCGACGGCTTCGTCCAGCAACGGCACGTCGGACACCGTCCACGCGTCCGCGTCGGCGCGGAACAGCGCGGGATCGGCTCCTGCCGCCCGCAACCGCTCCGGTGAGGCGTAGAGGTCGGCCAGCAGCCGCTGAGGCGTCAGCGTCGGCCAGAGGCGTTCCAGCACCGCACTGAGCTCCTCGCTGGCCTCCAGGTCCCGCCGGGCGTTCTTGAGCATCTCCGGGCGGGTGTGCTCATCGTCCTTCGGCAGCCAGCCCGCGCCGATCCGGTCGACGGCGCGTTCGGCGAGCGCGGCGATCACCTCGCGCCCGAAGACGGCCTTCGCCTCGTTGTGCAGCAGGCCGCTGTCCCTGGCCACCTCGCGCGCGGCCGCCGCGACCTCGGCGTCCAGCGGCACGGTGACGTCGTCGAGCTCGATCGGCTCCGGCGCGGCGGGCAGTTCCTGCCGATCCGTCACCGCGGCCGCGAGCACGTCCAGGATCGCCAGCGAGCCCTTGAGCCGCTGCACCCGGGGCGCGTCCTCGCGTTCGGTGCTCAGCCCGGCGACGAGGCCGCCGGGCGTCGCGAAGACGGCGCTGGTCTCGCCGAGCGACGGCAGGACACGGCCGATGTGGTCGAGGAAGCCACTGCTCGGCCCGATCACGAGCACGCCGCGGCGTTCCATCCGCTCCCGTTTCGTGTACAGCAGGTACGCCACCCGGTGCAGCGCCACCGCCGTCTTGCCGGTGCCCGGGCCGCCCTCCACGACGAGGACCCCCGCGTGGTCAAGGCGGATGATCTCGTCCTGCTCGGCCTGGATCGTCGCGACGATGTCCCGCATCCCCTCGCCGCGCGGCGCGTTGACCGCGGCCAGCAGCGCGGCGTCGCCCCGTTCCCCCGCCGATTCCGGACGGCCGAAGACCTCGTCGGTGAAGTCGAGGACGTCACGGCCGAGAGTACGGAATTGACGGCGCCGGGACATTCCTTCCGGTGACGCCCCCGTCGCGCAGTAGAACGCGCGCGACGCCGGCGCCCGCCAATCCAGCACCAAAGGTTCGTAGTCGTTCTCCTCGTCGAAAAGGCCGATCCGCCCGACGTAGGACCGGTCGCCCGAAAGGGCGTCCAAACGACCGAAACAAAGGCCTTCGTCGGCGATCTTCAGCCGCGCCATCTCGCGGGCTTTCGTGCCGGCGGAGACCTCGCGGTCGGAAAGCGCGAAGCCTTCTCCCCGCAGCGCACCGGCGTACGCTTCGCTCACCCGCACGCGTTCCGTGTCCAGCCGCCCGTAGAGCGACGCGACGTACTGCCGTTCGGACCGCAATTCCTCGTCGTACCCCTGATTTGACAAGTTCCCCTCACAGCGGTTAGACTGACAACACATTCGGCGTTCTGATCTTCTCTTTCCGATCAGGCGCCGATTTTCTATTGTCCACCACTTGTCAAGAGGGACCCCGCATTCCCCGGGAAACGATCGTGCGCGATAATGGGGACGGAAATCCACCATTACCGCGCACGATCCGCGACGCCCTCAGCCGAGCATGAACTCGCGCGGCTCCAGCGCCCGCCCCACCACTCGGACGTCACCGAGCCAGCCGTGGAACGCCTGCTCGACGATCGAGTCGTAGGCGTAGGCGCCGATCAGCCAGGAGCCGCCGGGGTTCGCGATCCCCGCCGCGGCCGTCTTCGGATTCCGCAGCACCGGGCAGCCGTCGACGTAGAGCGTCGTCCGCCTGCCGTCGTTGACGGCGGCGACGTGGATCCATTCCTTCAACGCCAGTTCGTGTCCCCACGCGGTCGAGATCCCGTTCTGGTTCACCGGGAACACCGCCCACTGGAACGCCGCGCCGTCCGAAAGGGACAGCGTGGCCGACGGTTCGCCGGGATCGTCACCGGTCTTGCCGGCCTTGGCGCCGGAACCCTGCCTGCCGAAGATCGCGGCCCAGGAATGCTTGCCGTCCTTGAAATCCTCGGGCAGCTTCACGAACGCTTCGACGGTGTAACCGCGCGCGAACGTCTCCGCGTTCATCGGCGCGGAGTCCGCCGTGCGCAGATAAGCGCCGCGGGCCGGTTTCTTGCCGCCGTCGAACCGGAGGCTCGACCTCGACGGCTGCCGCCCGGAGAACTCGCCGGAGTACCGCAGCGTTTCGGCCGCGCTGCCGGGCAACGTGACCCGCACCAGGTCGTTGCCCCGGCCGGAAAGGTCGCGAACCCCGTCGGTAGCGCTGACAGGCGTGCCGTCCCGGCCTTCGAACCGCCAGTACGCCACGGTCCCGCGGATCAGCTGCCGTTCGGCGGGCCGCGCGGGCGGGACCGGGACCGGCGCGAAGCCGGCGAACCGCGAGTCGAAGTCGATCTCCACGCTGAAGTAGTCCGACGGGCCGGTGCGCTCGATCTCCTGGCGCTGCAACTCGTTCAGCCGCGGCGACTGGTCGGCCAGCCACGGCGAGAACGTGCGGACGTCGATCACGTTCCGCGCGAGGTCGAACCGGTAGAGCCGGATCATCGCGCTGCCGCCGTAGTAGCGGTCCTGGTAGTTGGTGATGTGCAGATGGACGTCGTGGCCCGCGTTGTTCCGCTTCACCGTGCGGCCAGGCGGCCAGTAGTGCCCGTTGAGCGTCAGGAAGATCTGGTCGTTCCCGGCGATCAGCTCGTCCCACACCTTCTGCCCGAACTCCGAGAACTGGGCCTGACCGGCCTCGTCGGCCCATACCAATTCATGGATGGTCAGGATCGCCGGAAGACGCGGATTCCGCGCGAGCACCGACCGCGCCCACTCCAGCCCGCCCGCCGACGGCCGCCAGTCGAGCGCGAGCAGCAGCCACTCACGCCCGCCGGCGCGGAAGACGTGGTGGCTGTTGTAGCCGTCCGGGCTCGCGCCGCGGAACGTCTTCGACCCCCGCTGGCGCTGCGGGCCGAACGCGTCGAGGTACGGCGTGCGGCCGCGCTGGTCGTCGGTCGAGGATTTGATGTCGTGGTTGCCGGCGAGGGTGCTGTACGGGAACCGGCGCCGGTCGAGGTGCTGGAACGAGCGGCTGATCTGGTCGAACTCGCCCGGCTGCCCGTTCTCGGTGAGGTCGCCGAGATGTGCCAGGAAGACGATGTTCTCGTCGCCGCCGGTGACGTACCGCAGCGTGGCGTCCAGTGGTGCGGGGTCGCCGCGGTCGGCGTCGAACAGGTACTGGGTGTCGGGCAGGACCGCGAGGGTGAAGCACGCGTCTTCGGCGTCCGGGCCGTGGTGGCCGAAGGTCGCCGAAGCTGCGGGGGCGCCGAGCGTGGGCAACGCGGACACCGCCGCACCGGCGCCGAGCAGGCCCGCGCCGCGCAGGAAGGTCCGTCTGGAGGAGTCGTTCACGGCCGCAACCTACGTTCGGCCGGGCAACGCGTCCCGAACCGCGGATGAACACTTGCCCCGCTCGGTAGCTTCGTCCCATGGGGAACGTCAAACGCTGGCCCGTGCTCGCCGGGGTCGGTGTGGTGGTGGCCGCGGCAGGCTGGTGGATCGTGGACGAAATGCCGTCGGTGGACGAAGCCGTCGCGCGGGAGGCGCTGCCTGGAATCGACGGGCATCTGCGCGCGTGGCTGGGAACGTCCGCCCGCTCCGGCGCGGACGTCCGCTGGGTGTGCACGCAGAAGGTGATCGAGACCCGGCCGGACGGCGAGCGCGTCAAGATCGGCCTGGTCGCGAACTGCGACGAGGTCGCGAAGGACGGCGACGGGCTGGTCACGCGCGGCGGATTCCGCCGTCAGCCGATGGTCTACCTCGTCGAGCGCACACCCTCCGGGTATCGCGTGCTCGACCGGAAGTTCGCGGAGGACGGTGCGGGCTATTCGCCTTCGGTCAAGGCGATGTTCTCGTGGATCGGTGCCCGCCGGGTACTCGACGGCACCGGCCCGGACGACCCGCGGAGCCTGTCGCCCGCCGCGTTCGGCCTGCCGGAGAACACGCCCGTCCGAGCCTGGCGCTGATCAGCGGCCGTTGTGGTCGATCATCCTCGGCACGACGAACCACATCCCGACGAACAACACGGCCGACACCACGCCGAGGATCGCCATCGCGACCGGGCCGAAGACGACCTTGGCGATGAGCGCGACGGTCGTGGTGATCGCGGCCGCGAGGCAGCCGAGCCCGATCAGGACGGAACGGTTGCCGTAGGTGAGGATCCGCTCACGGTTGCCGGTGCGGAACAGCAGCCGGTGCCACGCGGCGGGCGCCGTCAGCAGGACCGTCGAGGTGACCGTGAGCAGGACCGCCGTCAGGTGAACGGATTTCTCGAACCCGCTCGCCTCGTGGAACTCGTCGGTGAACACCACCGTGAGCAGGAAACCGAAGAGGATCTGGACACCGGCCTGCGCGACCCGGAGTTCCTGCAGGAGCTCACTGACGTTGCGGGTCAGGCGTTCGTTCTTCGTCTCCCCGGTGTGCTCGACCATGCGGCGGCTCCAAGACCATCGGTTGGCGCGTGACCTTCTCGTGCCAGCCGAGCGAGGTCACCGCGACGACCACGACGGCGAGGCCCAGCCATTGCGTACCGGACAAATGCGCGTTCAGGAACGATACGCCGATGACGGCAGCCGTGACGGGGAACGCCAGCTCCGCCAGCGTCGCCCTCGCGGCCGGTGTCGACCGAAGGCCCAGGTAGTACAGGCTCAGCGCCAGCAGGCCGGGGACCAGCGCGAGCAGACCGAGCCCGAGCGCGTTGTCCCAGCCGACCGCGAACCCGCCGCCCTGGTAAGCCACGATGCCCGCCGCGACCGGCAGCCCCACGGTGAAGCGCAGGGTGGTGACCTCCTTCGGCGCCAGCTCGGTGGAGAGCAGCCTGCCGAGGACCGTGCCCGCCGCCCACAACGCGGCCGCGCCGATCGCCAGCAGCGCAGCCTTCGCCGCCGCGAGCTGGATGTTCAGCGGATCCTTGAACGCCAGCAGCCAGGCGCCCAGCAGCGCCGGGATCGCGAAGAACGCGTACCCCGGGCGGACTCGCTCACGGAGCACGAAATATGCCGCCAGCACGGCGAACACCGGCTGGAGCTTTTGCAGCACCAACGGCGTCACGGGGTCGCCCAGTTTGAAGGCGGCGGTGAACATCGCCGTCGCGAGCGCGGAAGAACCGCCACCGATGGCGAGCACGGCCAGCCATTCCCGCGGCCCGCACCGGCGCAGCGCGCGGAAAGCGCCGGGAATCAAGGGACTCAGCACGAGCACCACGAGCAGGTGCTCCCAGAAGACGACCGTGGCCGCCGGGAGCGCCTCGGCGAGCGGGAGCCGCAAAAGCCCGTCGGTGCCCCAGAGAGCGGCGGCGACCGCGACCAGCCAAGTACGATCCGGAGGGTTGCTACTCACTTGTCCTGCCCATAGTTTGAGAATGATCGCCCGACCGAGTGACCTGTCTGGCGTGTCCGATTCGTGCGGACTAGGCAAGGTGGCATGCGCCCCGTCCCCGTACTCGCCTTGGCCCTGTCCGCCGCCGCGTTGGCGCTCACCTCCGGCGCCGCGCCCGCCACCGCCACCCCCGGTTCCCGGGTCCACGTCATCACCGCCAAGAGCGGTCTCACGATCTACAAGCCGGACCTGGTCCCGGCCGGCTCACGCGCCCACGTCTTCGGGTTGACCTCGAAGGCTTTCGGCACCTCGACCGCGGTCCTGGTGACCGGCCTGCTGCCCAACCGCGAATACGGCGCCCACGCGCACACGAAGCCGTGTGGCGCCACCGGTGATCTCGCCGGACCGCACTACCAGAACGTCGAAGACCCGGTGAAACCGTCGGTGGATCCCGCCTACGCCAACCCCCGGAACGAGATCTGGCTCGACCTCACCACCGACGCCACCGGCCGCGGCGCCGCCGTGTCCAAAGTGGACTGGACGTTCGCCGATCGGCGGGCGAATTCGATCGTGATCCACGAGACGCATACGCACACCGACCCCGGCCATGCCGGGACCGCGGGGGCCCGGCTGGCCTGCGTGACGGTCGGTTTCTAGAAGCCCCAGGTGCGTTCGGGCCGGATCCTGATCCGGACGCGGTACTCCCGGTCGAACTTCGGGACGTCGTAGTCGATCGCCGGGTAGTGCTTCTCGTACTTGTCGAGGAAGCCCGGCTGCTCCGACGCGAGACCGTCCGGCAGGATCTCGGCCTTGCCGCCGACCACCAGGATCGAGCCGCCGTGCTCGTCGCTGTTGAAGTGGAGGCTGACCTCGGGGTTGGCTTCGATGTGCCGCGTCTTCGCCGTGTCCGGCTGACTGAAGACGACGAAATCCTCGCCGTCGAGCACGAACCACACCGGGCGGGGCGAAGGGCGGCCCTTCGGGCTGATCGTGGTCAGCCAGGCGACGTTCTCCTTCGCCCGGTCGGCGAGCCGCGGGTCGGGTTGGTAGGTCATGAACCGACCAACCACGACCCGGCGGCTTTTCTTCCGCGTCCGCTCAGCGAGACGCGACGAGCTTCGCGTAGCGCGTCCCCGCGCCGAGCAGGACCAGCCCGGCGATGAGGAAGGCCGCGACCCTGGCCAGGCCGTCGAGCGCGGAGAGGTCGAACAGGACCAGCTTCAGCACCGCCGCGCCGACCAGCACGAACCCGATCACCCGCAGGCCGACCACCGAGATGCCGCGGATGAGCAGCACCAGCGCGGCGACCGTCCAGGACACCGTGATCACCACGTGGCCGAGCAGGAAGCCCGAGCGGCCGGGGACGGCCAGCAGCGCGCCGCACAGCACCAGCCCGCCGGCGCCGTAGAGCGCGACGACCCCGGCGAACAGCCACGGCACGACGTTCTCCGTGGCGGCCTTGAACAGCCCGAGCCGGTGCGCGACCCACGGGAGCGTGATCGCGACGGCCAGGATCGCGACGGCCACCAGCAGCGCGGCGGCGAGGTCGGCGTCCGGCCGGTTCCGGACCAGGAAGAAGAGCGTCGGCGGGACGTCGAAGGCCAGCGCGATCAGACCGCCGATGACGGCGAACACCAGCCCACCGGCGAGCGCCACGTGCTTCTTCGTCCACAGCGCGACCAAGGCGAGCAGGACACCTTCGCCGATCAGGATCGCCGAACGGGCGCTGCCGTCGAAGAGCGTCATCGTCGTCTGAAGGGCCGCGAGGAGACCGGCGGCGCCCGCGAGGTCGCCCGTCCAGCCGTTGAGCCACTGCCCGGCCGCCCACACCCCGAGCAGCACCAGCGCGACCGACGCGGTGACGAGCACGGCCGGGGTCTTCGGCAGGAACAGCGCGGCGAGCAACGACGGTGCCGGGGCAACGGCGAGCAAGGCGAGCGCGGCGGCGTCGCCAGGACGCTTGGTGGTGACGATCAGGGCGAGCGCGAGTCCGACCGCGCCCACGGCCAGCGCGGCGGCGGTGTTGGCCGTGCTGCCGCCGAAACCGGTGAACGCGGTACTGAAGACCGACGCGACCAACGGCGGGATCCCGGCCGCGACCGCGACCGACGGCCACGACTGGCGCAGCTGCACCGGCGTCGAAGCGAGAAGGATCACCAGCAGGAACGCGACCAGTTCCGGTTTGAACCCCTGCGTGATGATCGGCGCGCAGACCACACAGCCGAGCACGACGGCCGCCGCGAGCAGCGAAGACTTCCACCGCACGGCCAGCAGCAACCCGCCGACCGCGATCACGAGACCGAGCGCGAGACCGGCGTAGGCCGGGAGGTAGTCGTACATCGTCGTCGCGGCGATGGCGTCGAGGTACAGGGCCCCGATCCCGGTCGCGGCGAGCGCGAACGCGCCCGTGCGGCCGGCCGGGTTGCGGTGCAGCCTCAGGCCGATCCCGACCAGTACCGCCCCGAGCACGGCGCCGCCGAGCACCCGCGGCAGCGGGCCGAACCAGCCGCGCTGGATCGCGAGCACCAGGAACAGCACGACGCCGAGCAAGGTGACCGCGCCGCCGATCCAGGCCAGCAGCCTGCTGCCGGCGCCTTCCTTGCCCAGCTTCTCGGCGAGGCTGACCTTCGGGGCGGGCTGGTACGGGCGGTACGGCTGCTGCTGGTACTGCTGGCGGTAGTGCTGCTGCCACTGCGCGTACTGGGCCTGCTGGTGCTGGGCCTGATACTGCGGGTGCTGGGGGTGGGTGAAGTACCGCGGCGGGTGCTGCGGGTGTTGCTGGTGCTGGGCCTGCTGGTGCGGCGGCTGAGGGATCGGCTGGGGCTGAGGGGCCTGCTGGGGCTGGGGCGGCATCGTCGGCGTGGGCTGCTGCTGCGGTATCTGCTGCTCGGCGGCCTGCTCCGGCTGCGCGAGTGGCTGCGCCTGCGCGGGCTGTTCGGGCTGCTGCGCCTGCTCAGGCGCCTCTTCGCGCTCCGGTTCCGCTTCGGACTGGACGGTCCGCAGCTCCGTACCGACCCGCGCGAGGCGGGCCCCAAGGTCGTCGATCTCCCCGGCGAGCCTGAGGAGCACATCCCCATCGGTGGTCATGTCGAACAGCATGAATCCTTGAAGCCGCCGCGGGATCCGTAGCACTACTCAATCGAGGTGACGATGTGGTCGCGACCTGCGAGATCATCGCGATCGAGCTCCTCTTCGAACAGAGCGTCCGTGTGCACAACTCGAAGTTCAGCGGTCTCAAGAGAGGCGGTCGACGTAGGCGGGCATGACCGCACGGATCCGCGCCTCATCGACGTCGCCTGCCAGAGCTTCGACCGCCATACGAACACCGGGCGTGTCCGCACCGCCGAAATGGTCTCTCAAGTACTCAAGTCCTTTCACCGCGACGTCGCCCACTCGCTCATTGACGAGCAGCTCGGCAAAGGATGCAGCTACCTCGGCAGGCCGGGTTGTGATCATGATGCGATAGACGTCTCCGGCATCCTTGTTGCTGAGACGGTCCGGCCGGTCGTCCTGCTGTTTCAGCCGGTCGTTGATCTTGTAGGCCTTTGCCACCAACAAGGCAACCGGCCCGGCGACGTTCACCATGATCTTTCGCGAGTCACCGACTTCGAACGCGGTGATCAGCAGCGGCGACCGGTCGACCGCCGCGACCTCGAGTCCGGGCACTTTCTTCGCTGTCTTCGGATCATGAGGAGGCATACGAGCACCGCGCGTCCCCTTTTTGGGCGCCAAGGTTTCGCCAACGAGGAGATCAAGCTCGACAGGCACCGGATCGTCCATCCCGGGAATCAGTTCATCGCGCGACCACAGCCCGGGTTGGCTCGGGTTCATCAGTTCGAAGCCGGCATCGCGAAGTGCTTGCTCGATCAGCGGCACATCTTCGACAAGTTGCGGATCAAAACTCAAGTCTCCGTCGGAAGTGAATCCTGAAGTAGCCAACGGCGCGTCCGGAGTGCGCAGGTAGACCGCTTGAGCCCCTACCACGGTGACAGCCCGCAGTTGCCCCTTCAAAGCGAACAAGCCGTCGAGCAGCACTCTGCGTGCCGCGACACTGAGTTGCTCGTCGTCAACACCTGGAGGCTTTTTCGACACTTTTTCTCCCTCGTCACTATCGAGATCGGAGAGAATATCGTGTCGATGTCACCTCACATTCAGAACTCCGGACGACGACGCCAACTCTCATCATCGCTTAGTCCTTTAAGGATCGCTTCGCCTTCGGCAGGCATCCGACCGTTGCCTGCCAGGCAATCGAGGACCAGTTGGCTGTAGCCGACGTGCGTGACTTCGTCGACCAAGCGGGTGCGGTCGAAAACCGACTGATCCGGAGCCCTGATCAGGAGAACATCCGCTCCCTCACTAGCTCGAAGCAGTCCCAGCCGATCCTCCCACTCATCGACCACGCGGGGCGTGTGATCGACATAGAGCATCAGTTGCCCGCCTACCGTGTGAGGCGCCACCGCCCGCGCGGCATAGGGACCCGTCACGGCGATGTTCGCCCCGCCCTCGATCGCCGACCGATCTTCCCGCAGTTGCCGAAGCACCTGTCCCGCTCCCCCGGGTGAGATCATCGCCTCGTGGTTTCCTGGCCGCAGCAATCTGTAGGTGGATGCCCGCGCCCGAAGCAGTTCAGCCCAGCGAACGTCGACGATGTCACGCCCAGCTCGCCGGATCAGCAGTTGATCTTCCAACTGGCCGAGGAGCCGCGACACCCAAGGCGCGCTCACGGCCGCCTGATCGGCGATCTGACTCGCTCGATATGGCGGAATGAAGTCGGCCAGGAAGCGGACGATACGACCAGCGCGCGGACCCGCCAGCGTGACACTTCGCGTTGACACGGCACTCGGCTTTGGATCGCGAGAAGCACCCTGGCGGTAAAAACTGATCGCCGGATAGGTCACCCGCAGTGAGACATTTCCGGTCAGATCGATGTAGGCGATGTCGTGTTCGCGCAAGACCTCTTGAGTCCGAGGACTGATCCATGGCGCGACGACGAGCGGAACGGCACGCACTTGCGCCTGGCGCAACAAGTTGATCATCGGCACCGTCTTGTCGAGGACATCTCGAGGGCTGATGCGTTTGCCTCTTACGTCGACGAGCAGTTCGGTGTAGGGGCTGCTGTCCGGTGGCACGACTTGCACTCGCGCGTCGAACACCCCGTCACCCGAGCTTCGGGCACCCTCATCGATCTGTGTCACGCGCCAGTCTTGCCCCAAGAGTTCAGCAAGACTGGCCAGCGCCGCCGCCAGCAGCTCGCGATCATTCTGACCTGCAGTTTCTTCGCCTGACACCCAGCGATCGTGTCACATCGGCAGTAACACTGACAAATCAAAGTTGCGCACAGAAGCAAGTTGCGCAACACAGGCAACTTTGCCTTTGGGGCAACTTTCATCATCTGAGTACTTTGCCTGGAACGCGCAAGTCACACTCCTGCGCAACTTTAACCCGCAAGGCCTTTTCGACCGTTTGCGGCAAGATCGTCATCCCGGAACGGAGACCGGCCCACCTGCGAGTGACAGACACCACAGGCGACAATGGAGGACGTGACTGCCACCCTGAGCAAGCCCAGCCTGAAGATCGGCCCCTACGAGGTCGATCCCCCGGTCGTGCTCGCTCCGATGGCGGGCATCACCAACGTCGCCTTCCGGCAGCTGTGCCAGGAGTACGGCGCCGGCATCTACGTCTGCGAGATGATCACCGCCCGCGCGGTGGTCGAGCGCCACCCCGGCACGATGCACATGATGACCTTCGGCGAGAACGAAAAGCCCAGGTCCATGCAGCTTTACGGGGTCGACCCCAAGACGATGGCCGAGGCCGTCCGCATCATCACCGGCGAGGGCCTCGCCGACCACATCGACAGCAACTTCGGCTGCCCGGTGGCGAAGGTGACGCGCAAGGGCGGCGGCGCGGCGTTGCCGTTCAAGCGCAAGCTGTTCGCCGACATCGTGCGCGAGTCGGCGAAGGCCGCGGCCGAGGCGGGCGTGCCGTTCACGGTCAAGTTCCGGGTCGGCATCGACGACGATCACCTGACCTACCTCGACGCCGGGCGCATCGCGGAGGCCGAGGGCGCGGCGGCGGTCAGCCTGCACGCGCGCACGGCCGCGCAGCGCTACTCCGGTCAGGCCGACTGGACGAAGATCGCGGCCCTCAAGGAAGCCGTCACCAGTATCCCGGTGCTCGGCAACGGCGACATCTTCTCCGCCGAGGACGCGCTGCGCATGGTCGACGAGACCGGCTGCGACGGGGTCGTGGTCGGACGCGGCTGCCTGGGCAGGCCGTGGCTGTTCGGCGAGCTGGAAGCCGCCTTCGCCGGGCGCCCCCAGCCCACCCCGCCGAACCTCGGCGGAGTGGCGAAGGTGCTGCGCCGCCACACCGAACTGCTCGTCGAGCACGACGGCCACGACAAGGCCATGCGCGACATCCGCAAGCACATGGCCTGGTACTTCATGGGTTTCCCGGTCGGGTCCGAACTTCGACGCGGTTTCGCGATGCTGTCCAGCATGGACCAGCTCGACGACCTCATCGCCAAGCTCGACCACGACGCGCCCTTCCCCAGCGCCGCCACCGGACCGCGCGGGCGGCAGGGTTCACCCGGCAAGGTCACGCTGCCGCACGGCTGGCTCGACGACCCGGACGACGACTGCGTCCCCGAGGCAGAGGACATGCATTCGGGGGGCTGAAACGAAAAACGCTCCCGCCGGACGGACCGGCGGGAGCGTTTTCGTTCACGACTCAGGTGCCCCTGGTCTTGTAGGCGAACTTCCACTGGTTGGTGTCGACCTCGAAGCACCGCATGGTGATCGTGTAGTACCGGGCCATGTTGCTCTGTTCGATCTGACAACTGCTCAGGCTGGAATACGGCCCGAGCTGGCAGCCCGGGTTGCCGTCGCAGACCCCGGCCGCCGCGACATTCGCCGTCGTGACGGCGATTCCGCCCGCGAGCGCGACGGAAGCGGCGCCGGCGGCCAGCCGGCGCTTCCAACTATTCGACATGTGTTACCCCAGTTTCCCCAGTGCGGCCGAAGATCGGCCGCGGTGATCATTAGATGCGAATCGGACACCGGCAGTCAATCCCTTGCCGCCCGCCCGAAACCGGCGGCCCGTAGAGTCGGCGTCGTGATCGAGCAGCTCAGCATCCCCACCGCGGCCGGTTCCTTCGACGCCATCGCCGCGGGTCCCGAAGACGGCCGTCCCGTCCTCTTGCTGCACGGGTTTCCCGAGGCCGCGGTGGAATGGGAGCACCAGGTCGCGACGCTCGGCGTACTCGGATATCGCGCGGTGGCACCGGATCAGCGCGGCTACTCGCCCGGCGTCCGGCCGGAGCAGGCGTCCGAATACGGGATCGACGACCTCGTCGGTGACGTCCTCGCGATCGCGGATCGTTTGGGGTGGAACGAATTCGATCTCGTCGGACACGACTGGGGCGGCGCGGTCGCGTGGTGGACGGCCGACGCGCATCCCGCCAGGCTCCGCAGCCTCGCCGTCGTTTCGACGCCGCATCCGGCGGCACTCGCGGAGGCCATGAAGACCGACGAGGACCAGCATCTCCGCTCGGCGTACATGACCGAATGGCGCCAGACCCGCGTCACCGAACGGCGGATGCTCGAGAACGGCGCCGACGCGCTGCGCCGCATCTTCGACTGGAAGGTGCCGCCCAGCAAGATCGACGAGTACGTCCAGCGCCTGTCCGAACCGGGCGCGCTCACCGCCGCGCTCAACTGGTACCGCGCGGGCCGTCCCGGCGGGAAGATCGGACCGATCGAGGTCCCGACGCTCTACATCTGGAGCACCGAGGACGCCGCCTTCGGGTCGACGGCCGCGCTCGACACCGCGAACCGGGTCACCGGCCCGTACCGCTTCGAGATGATCGAGGACGTCTCCCACTGGGTGGTGGAAGAGGCGCCCGAGGCCGTCACTTCTTTGCTCGTGGAGCACCTTTCGTCCCACTAACAGGGGTAACTCTGGTCGCGGTACCGGTTACAGACAGCCTGCTGGTTCAGTGGGTCCGATGAACGACACGACCGCACTCGACACCGAACGCATCGTCTACGTCACCGAAGACGGCGAGCCGACCGGCGAAACCGCGCCCAAACTGGCCGCGCACCACGAGAACACCCGGCTGCACCTGGCGTTCTCCTGCTATCTGTTGCGCTCCAGCGACCAGGCCCTGCTGATCACCAGCCGTGCCGCGTCGAAGAAGGTGTGGCCCCGGGTCTGGACCAACAGTGTCTGCGGGCACCCCGCACCGGGTGAACCGATCGAGGAGGCCGTCCGGCGCAGGGCCGCCTTCGAGCTCGGACTGCCCCGGCTGGACGGGCTCCGCTGCGTCCTTCCGGCGTACCGGTACAGCACACCGCCGTTCGAAGGCATCATCGAGAACGAGTTCTGCCCGGTCTTCGTCGCCTGGGTCGACGAAGATCCGGCCCCGCATCCCGACGAGGTCGGCGATTGGCGGTGGGTGAGCTGGAATGATTACGCACTGTTGCTAAATGACGATGTGACTGACGTGAGTTACTGGGCGAAGGATCAGTTTTCGCAGCTCAAAGACTTCGAGCCGTTTTCGTCCTTACAGAACGGCGCTTCGGTGCGTGACAATGGGGCGGATCCGTCGTCCTCTTGAGCGATATTCACTTTGCCCCGTACTCACACCTCAAGAGATCCCTCCTATACGACGAAAACCAATTCGTGGCGGAGGTGAGCGTGGCAGCCGACGACGAGGCCGCGCTCCCACCGAGCGCGCCGGCCACCGATCTGCTCAGCCTGCACGAGTCGATCGCCGGGGTGCTCGCCACCCAGGGCGACTGGCGGCGCGCCTACCACCACCTCAAGTCCGCCTTCGACCTCGCCCGCGCCGGCAGCCTGCGGGACACGCTGACGTCCAGCTACAACCGCCGCTATCTCGACCAGTGGCTGCACGGCCCGGCCGTCGACCATCGCGGCCCGCCGGGGATCGCGATCGCGCTGGTCGACCTCGACCTGTTCAAGGACGTCAACGACACTTTCGGGCATCTGGTCGGCGATCGGGTGCTGCGCGAAGTGGCCGACCTGCTGCAACAGGGACTTCCGCCGGAAGCGTTCTGCGCCCGCTACGGCGGCGAGGAGTTCGCGCTGGTCATCCCGGACGTCGACGCGGCCCGCGCGGTGCGGATCGCCGACACCGCCCGCATCCGGGTGGCCCGTCATCCGTGGCGCCGGATCCGGCCCGGTCTTTCGGTGACGATCAGCGTCGGGCTCGCGCACGAAGGCAGGACGGAACCGGATCGCCCGGTCGAACCGGAACGGCAGTTGCGCCACGCCGACGCTTTGTTGTATATGGCGAAACGGGCGGGCAGGAACAAAGTGGCTTATCAGGATAAGGAATCGTCGCGGATGATTCCTCAGTCGATGAACGCCGCCGAGTCTGCCGGCGCGTAGCCACTCACTCGATCTTCTGTCACACTCTGCGTGACGGTTTCGCACCTTTTAACGCAGCTTTAACCAGGACCGCTCACCCGATCGCATGGACCGTTCGGCGCTTATCGGTACCTTGGGTGAAGAAAATTCCGGGATGGTTGTCGTCACGAACCTGAGGTGTCCGTACGATAACGAAAGAGCTTCGAAGCCCGTTGTGAAAGGAGACCGAGTGCCCGACGAGCACCACACCCCGGGGACCGGTCGCCACAGCCACACCGACAGGAATGCCGGTGAGCGCGGCCGCCGGAACCGTCGCCGCTCGATGGAAACCCACGGCGGTATCAGCGTTTCCGACGTCGTCGCACGTCATACGGGTGAACGCCCGGTCTTCGACCCCGCCGCCGAGGCCCCCGCTCCCCGCCGCCTCCGGCCGAGTGAGCCGGCGCCCGAGCCTCCGAGACCCGGCCCGCGCGCGAACCAGGCGGAGCCGCCGTCACCTCGGCGTCCCCGTCCGGCCACCCCCGCCGACACCCCTCCGCCCGCGCCTCGCGCGGCCAAGCCCGCCACGCCGCAGGCTCCGGTCACGCCGCCCGCCGAGACCCCGCGTCCGCCTCGTGCGCGCCAGCCGCGCCGCGCCGTTCAGGCCGCGCCCAGTCCCGAGGCACCGACGCAGCGCCGCCCGCCCGTGGTGAACCCGGGCGCGCAGCAGCAGCCCGCGGTCCCGGCCCCGCCTCGCCGTCCCCGCCGTCCCGCTCAGCGACCGGTACAGCAGGCACCCGCCGCGCAGCCGCCGTCGGCGCCGTCCCTGTCACCCGGTGTCCCGCCGCGGTCCGAGATGGACCGGCTGACGATGACCGACGAGCTCGAAGCGATCGACGACGCGACGATCACCAAGCGCAAGATCGACCACACGCTCGCCCGGTTCTCCGCGGCGCACGACGAGCTCGAAGCCGAAGAGGCCAAGAAGCGCGAGCGCCGTGAGCGGCTCGCCTCCCGTCCCGCCGCGCTGCTGGAGCAGACCCGCACGGCGTTGCAGCGGGTGGTCACCACCACCGACGCGGAGCCCGCGGAAGCCGCCGAGGAGGCGTCACCGCAGACCCGCCTGCAGGAGAAGAAGGAACGCAAGACCAGGCAGACGGCGAAGGCGGGCCGGATCACGGCCGCCGTGGTCGCCGCGCTCGTGTTCCTCTCCATCGGTTCGGCGTGGGGCGCCCAGACCTGGTTCGACGCGAAGTTCAACACCGTCGCCTCGCTCGACGAGGACTCGGCCGACATCCAGGACGCCGCCGGCCAGACCGGTGACGAGAACTTCCTCATGGTCGGCTCCGACACCCGCGACGGCGCGGCCGCCGAAGACGGCGTCGGCGACGCGGAAGGCACCCCGGGCGCCCGCTCGGACACGGTCATGATCGCGCACGTCCCCGCCGACCGGCAGCGCGTCGTCATGGTGTCCTTCCCGCGCGACCTCGAGATCAACCGCCCCGACTGCAAGCGGTGGGACCCGGCGACGTCGTCGTACTCGGACCAAGTCTCGCCGGCGCAGAAGATCGCGAAGCTGAACACCGCCTACGCGGTCGGCGGCCCGCAGTGCGTCACGAAGGTCATCCAGCAGATCACCGGCATGAAGATCAACCACTTCGTCGGGATCGACTTCAACGGCTTCAAAGCCATGGTCGACGCCGTGCAGGGCGTCACCGTGTACAACGAGAAGCCGATCGACGACACCACGCTCGGCATGGTCATCCCGCAGGCGGGCGAGGTGCGGATCTCCGGCGACCAGGCGCTGAATTACGTCCGGGCGCGGCACGTCAAGGGCGACCCGACGTCGGACTACGGCCGGATCAAACGACAGCAGGCCTTCCTCGGCGCGCTGCTGAAGACGGTGATGTCCAAGGACGTCATCCTCGACACCGGCAAGCTCAGCGGCTTCATCGACGCGTTCGCCAAGGCCACCTTCGGCGAGAACCTCGGCATCAAGCAGATGATGACGCTGGCGAAGTCGATGAACGGGATGGGCTCGGACAAGGTCAAGTTCCTCACCGTGCCCACCACCGAAGAGGCGAACAAGCGCGGCAACGAGGTGCTGTTGCAGAGCAAGACGAAGACGCTCTTCCAGGCGCTGATCAACAACACGCCGCTGGAAGAGAAGACCCCGGTGCCTCCCGCGGGCGGGACCGAGACCGCTCCGACCAGCTCCGCCAAGTCCGGTGGCGCCAAGAAGAGCAGCAGCTCAGGCTGAGGATCATTCGTTAGTCCGGGTTCACGTCAGGTTCACTCTGGGATGCGGCTTTTGGCCCCTCTTGCCCGTAGGGTTGGGCCATGCGTGAGGCTTACCATGTCGAACTCGAACAGCTCGCCGAGAACCTAGCGAGCATGTCGCTCCAGGTCGCCGACGCGATGGAGCGGGCGACCCGGGCGTTGCTCGAGGTCGATCTCGGACTCGCCGAGCAGGTGATCAGCGACGACGCGAAGGTCGACGACGCGCGCGCCGAATGCGAGGAGCAGGCGTACGCCCTGCTGGCCCTGCAGGCACCCGTCGCGACCGACCTGCGGACCGTGCTCGCCGCGATCCACGCGGCGGAGAGCCTGGAGCGGATGGGCGATCTGGCGCTGCACGTGGCCAAGGCCGCGCGCCGCCGTCACCCGGACCCCGTGCTCCCCGAGGCGGTGCGGGGCGACTTCGCCAAGATGGGCGAGGTCGGCGTGAACCTGGCCCGCCAGGTCGAGCAGGTCATCAAGTCCAAGGACGTCGAGGCCGCCCGCACGATCGAGTCGGACGACGACGAGGTCGACGAGATCCACAAGCACCTGTTCACGGTCATCATGGACCGGGACTGGGACCACGGCGTCGCCGCGGCCGTGGACGTCACCCTGCTGGGCCGCTTCTACGAGCGCTTCGCCGACCACGCCGTCTCGGTCGCGCGCCGGATGATCTTCGTGGTGACGGGCAAGATGCCCGGCTACGGTCCCGACGAGCTGTAAGGGCTGAAGGGGACTTTCCCCGCATAGGACGTAGCGAAGGGGGCGTAGAACCCCACGAGGGGGGTGTAAGGGCC